>CAXUCS010000201.1:0-5172 GCA_964249365.1 uncultured Caulobacteraceae bacterium
CCTTCGTTGGGCCGGACTCTACGTTCGATTGGCTGAGTTTCAGGGGGTCACGTCAAGAGCGACTGTCACCCGGCTCAGTAGCGACCTATTTCGCTCACCTATGCAGCCTTTTCGCCTACCATCGACGAGGACTGGCTGGAGTCGTCGCCCTGCGCTGATATCAAGGTCGAAGGCGAACAGATCACGGACCGCCGCGCCTTTGCAGACGAAGAGTTAGCCGTGCTCTTCGAGGATTTCGCGGCAGTCCGGGCGACCGAACCGGCCAAGTTCTGGGTGCCCGCCTTGGCGCTTTATACCGGCGCTCGCCAAAACGAACTCTGCCAGCTTCTGACTTCAGACGTGCAGGAGGAGGACGGGGTCGTTGTGCTACATCTCTCCAAGTACGACGAGGACGGGGTCGATCGCGGCTCCAAGGAGCTGAAGACCAAGTCCTCCGAGCGCTTCGTGCCGGTTCACCCGGACGTGGTGAGGGCCGGCTTCCGAAGCTACGTCGATGAACGTCGTACGGCGGGTGACGAGCGCCTGTTTCCCCAGCTCACCGCTCACGAGACCGGCTACGGCCACTACTTCGGCAAGTGGTTCGGGCGGCGTATCCGCAGACTTGGCGTTCACGACAAGAGTGCTTGCTTCCACGGACTGCGACATGGATGGCGCGAAGCCGCGGCGCTGGCCGGCATGAGCGATCGGCAGATCGACGCCATGGCTGGGTGGGCCTCCGCGACGCAAGCTGGCAAATACGGCCGGCGAACGATCGTGAAGGAGCTTGCCCCTCTAGTCGAGAAGATCGATTTCGGAGACTTCCGACTGCCCGCCTGATCAGGGTCGGCCGAGTGAAGCGCCCGTCGCCATTCGGCTTGCTCGTGCGCTACGAAGACGCGAAAGCCGACGTTCGCTGAGCCACTTGGAGCCTGCGAGTGAGACGACGTGAACTTTTGCTCTGCGGACCGGCGCTCATCGCCTCGAAGGCCAGCGGCCAAGAGGCGCCCGTAGCCGCGATCGCGCAGTACGAGCGTTCGAGCGGCGGTCACGTCGGCTATCATGCGATGAACGTCGCGACAGGTCGGACGATGGTGTGGCGGCCCGATGAGCGGTTTGTCATGTGCAGCACCTTCAAGGCTTCCCTCGCCGCCCTGATCCTGCGGCGCGTCGATCGCCGCCAGGACGATCTCGACGCGCGCATCGCCTACGGCCCCTCCGACATCCAGGACTGGTGGGCGCCGGTCGCAAAGGCCAACGTCCAGAAGGGCGGACTCACCGTGCGCGAGATGTGCGAGGCCGCGGTGGAGCAGAGCGACAATACCTGCGCCAACCTCCTTCTGGCGCGCGTCGGCGGCCCCTCACAGATCACCGCCTTCTGGCGGAGCCTGGGCGACGGCACCAGCCGGCTGGACGCGCCCGAGCCCTACCTGAACCGCACGCCCCCCGGCGGGGTGGAGAGCACGACGACGCCGCGGGCGATGGCGGGGACGCTGAGCACGCTGGCGCTGGGGAACGTCCTGGCCGACGGCTCCCGGCGGACGCTGACGGGATGGCTGGTCGGCTGCAAGACGGGCGGCGACCGGCTGCGCTCCGGCCTGCCCGGCGCCTGGACCACGGGCGACAAGACCGGCAACAACGGAGCGGACGCGGCGGGCGACATCGCGGTCACCTGGACGCCGTCGAGCGCACCCATCGTGATCGCGGCCTACACCCGCGGCGGCGCGCCGACGGCCGAGCAGTTCAAGGCCGTGTTCCAGGGCGTGGGACGCCTGGTCGCGGCGGGTCTCGCTGGAG
The DNA here is from genome assembly GCA_964249365.1 of uncultured Caulobacteraceae bacterium. Lineage (GTDB taxonomy): Bacteria > Pseudomonadota > Alphaproteobacteria > Caulobacterales > Caulobacteraceae > CAHJWH01. The sequence goes on from CAXUCS010000201.1 coordinate 1,774, forward strand.
ACGGCGTGGCGACACGCGCCACCTGGACGCCGTCAAGGACACAGCCCGCGATGCCTCGCGGATCGGTATGGGGGCAGAGCACGAGCCCCGCCTCAGCCTGAGTTGGACACGTGATGACCTCCGGCCTCGACCGCCGCACGATGATCGGCGCCCTGGGCGCCCTCGCCACGGCGCCACCGCGGTCCGAGGCTGGGGACCGGACGCCAGCGATCGCCATCACCATCGACGACTTCAACCTCGCAGACACGCCCCTGATGTCGGGCCTGGAGCGCGACACGGCGATCCGGAGCGCGCTTCGCCGCCACGGCGTCAAGGCCGCTGGCTTCGTCGCCGGCAAGTACGTGGACGCCGAGCGCAGCCCCAAGGTCCTGGCCGCCTGGTCGGACGAGGGCCACATCCTCGGCAACCATAGCTTCTCGCACAGCTACTACGGCGGACGCGATCCGCTCGGCGAGATGTCAGACATCCTGCGCTGCGAGCCCCTGCTGACGCCGTACGCCGGCTTCCACAAGCTGTTCCGCTATCCCTTCCTGGCCGAAGGGAACACGGCGGAGGGGCGCGACCGCCTGCGCGCGCTCCTGAAGGGCTGCGGCTACCGCAGCGGCCCCGTGACCATCGACACCTCGGACTGGTACATCGATCAGCGCCTGACCGCGCGCCTGCGAGCCGAACCGGCAGCCGCACTAGGTCATCGACCCATTATGGCGCAGCCAGATGCGGGTTGAAGCGAGTTTGACGCCTGCAAGGTAGTTCTCGGCGAGCTTGTCGTAACGGGTGGCGACACCACGGAAGTGTTTGAGCTTGTTGAAGAAGCGTTCGACCAGATTGCGTTCCTTGTATAGGAAGGCGCAGAACACTGGATGCCGCTTGCGGTTGGGCATCGGTTTGACGTTGGCCCAGGCTCCGCGTTCGGCCAGCGTCTGACGTAGCGCATCGCTGTCGTAAGCCCGGTCCGCCAGGAGCGTCTGCTCACGTCCGACGCTGTCCAGCATGTCTTGAGCGCTGCGCCCGTCATGAGCCTGGCCCTCGGTCAGTTTGAGGGTGATCGGCAAGCCGTTGGCGTCCACCACAGCGTGGATCTTGGTGGTCAGGCCGCCACGCGAGCGACCCATGCAACCGGGTCGATCGGCTTTTTTTGAGCGTTGGCTGCATGCTGGTGCACACGGATCGAGGAAGAGTCGATCATCTGGATATCGCCGTCGTAAGCCTTTGAGACACCGTCAAGAAGCCGATCCCATACGCCCGCTTTGCGCCAGCGGTTGAACCGGTTCACGCAGGTCGTGTGGGGCCCATAGCGTGACGGGATGTCCGCCCAAGGCGCTCCCGTCCGCAGCCGCCAGAAGATGCCGTTCAAGACCCGCCGATCGTCTACCCGAGGCACGCCGCGCGGCTTGTTGGGCAGCAGCGGTGAGATCACCGACCACTCGAAATCCGTCAGATCAAAACGCGCCATCACCAACCTCCTGGCTCAGGACGTTGAATCAGCGTTCGTTCAAACCCGCTACCCGCTTATGAGATCATGACCTAGCGCCGTACAGGGCCTACTGGCTCGATCACGTCTGGGACCGGGCCACCTACTATGACGGACTGGCGCGCGCGGTGCTCGGCCATTCCATCGACCACACCATCCTGTTGCACCATCGCCTAACGACGGCGCTCTTCCTGGATGACGGCCTAACCATGTTTAAGCAGCGCGGCTGGCGACTGACGGACGCCGCCACCGCCTTCCGCCAGCTCGAGATGCAGGCCAGCTATGACACCTTGCCGGCGGGTCAGAGCCTCATGTGGGCGGCTGCAAAGGCTAGCCGGCGTTTCGAAGGCAAGCTCAGGTACCCCGGAGAGGACGACACCTACGAGAAGCCGCGAATGGACGTGCTAGAGCTGTAAGCGCTTCGCGGTGCTCGCCGCGTTGCATGACGTCGGAAAGGCGGCGTTCGCCTACTTCCACGAGCGACGCCGAAGATCACCTCAACCCTCACACCTCCAGAGCATGCGCTCAGTCGAGCATTCAGACGGCAGATTTCCCTTCGCGTCATTCGACGCGGGCGTAGGAAAGCGCTTGGCTTGCCCCACGAACACGGAGACCGAAATGGCCACAAATACAGGAAAGGGATCACGCGTTGGCAGCGTGACCAACCGTACACAGGTACAGAACACCAAGACCGGCGACTTTGTGAAGAGAAACACTAGCACTGGCCGCTTTATGGATGTGAAGTCCGGCGGAACGGCCTTCAAAGGGGTGGCTCACGAAAAAGACGGCCGCCGCACTTAGATGCTCAGTGGGGCGATCCTGAAGGATCGCCCCATCATGGGTTGCGTCGTTCAAGATGATCACCCAGCGCGTTCCTCATTGTACATGGAGCCGCTAAAGACTGACCTTCCCACTCATCGAATCCTACATCAGGAAGCACAACCGAACTCGCCGGGGTGAAAACGCAACGGCTTGATTTTGCGGTCCGGCCATCGCGCATCATCCGGACGCGATCATTCCTACTTTCAGGTCTGCGGCGGTGTATGCGCAGGCGTCATCGGCGAACATCCTGGTGTCCGCTACTGCGAGGGCGAGCTTGCCGCGGCGCGCCTGTTTGATGCTGACGTCGTAGCGGACCAGCTTCGTGTCTGGGGTGACGTAGCCGCGGAACCTGACCTCGCCGACGCCAAGCGCACGTCCCTTGCCTGGCGAGCCTGACCAGCCGAGCAATACCCGATCACCTGCCACATGGCGTCCAATCCCAGGCAGCCCGGCATGACCGGATCGCCAATGAAGTGGCAATCGAGAACCAGAGCGCAGGATCGACGTCCAGCTCGGCGACGATCCGCCCCTTCCCAAAGTCGCCTCCATCAAGGCTGATGTCCTGATGCGATCCATCATCAGCATGGGCGGCGCAGGGAGCTGGGCGTTGCCGGGGCCGAAGTAGCCGCCCCGTCCCGAGCGCAGCAGGTCCTCCCTGGAATAGGCCCGCTTGGGAGCGTGATAGGCGTGCGGGTCAGCCACGGACGGAGCCCCTCTTGCGACGCTCGGTTGCAGGCGGGATGTGAGCCGTTCTGTTCTCCTGCTGTGCGGAAGCGGGCGGCAACCGCAGAGCGCCGGCTACGAAGACCCAAATCTTCTCCGTCAACTCGTGGCGATCCGGCCGGTGAGCCTTGGTGAGTGCACCTACGAGCGCTTGCCGGATTCCTCCGACCAGCAGCGCGATGGTCAGGCGTGGATCGAGGTCGGCGGCGACGACGCCGGCGCGTTGGCCTGCACGCATGTTGTAGGCGCCCGCGACGAGCTGCCGCTTCGTGAACGCCTGCTCGACATCCAGGACTTCGCTGGCGCGGCTCAGCGCTCCGATGACGAGCGGAGTGAACCGCCCCGGGTTTGCCGGAGGCCATTTGGTTTGAGTCACGCCGCCA
>CAXUCS010000202.1:0-5171 GCA_964249365.1 uncultured Caulobacteraceae bacterium
TTGCGGCGGCGATCGGGCGGCGACGCCGGCGCCTGGGCGGCCGGGACCGGCCGTGCGAGCCGCCGGCCGCCGAGCAGCACCTCCGCCTCCAGCACCGGCGTGGCGCCGAGGAGGAAGCCGCGGATCGCCTCCACCCCGCGCAGAGTCGGCAGCTCGCCCCACGGGCCGCGCTCGCGTCGTGCCCCGAGGCGGCGCAGGTGCAGCCCGTCCTGCAGCGGCGCCGGCCGCTGCGCCGGGACGGCAGGGATGAGTTCGGGCGCTATGTCCGCACCGTCGGCGAGCCGGTCCAGCGCCAGGGCCGCGGCGGTGAACCGCTCCGCGCCGTCGGAGCCGCTCCCCGCGCGCCGCCGCTTGCGCTCGTCCGACGTCCCGAAGCCGCCCCGGTTGACGAAGTGGCCGTGATCCCCGTCCTGCAGCGCCTGGAGCCCGTCGCGTCCTTGCCCGCTGTCCGGGTCAAGCGCGAGCGCCCTGGCGAAGGCGGCCTGCGCCCCCGCGGCATCGCTGCGGCATGCGCAGAGGTAGCCGAGCGCGAGCTGCTCGTCCTTGTCCTCGCTCCAATGCCGGGCGAGCTCCGCCTGGACGCGCCAGGCGAGCTGGAGGTCGCCGAGGTCCATGCCGGCGTCGCGCAGGTGCTGCAGAGCCTCGCGGTCGGGCGTCACCTCGACGTCCCGCAAAGCCGGCGCGGCCAGCGCCCACAGCGCCGGCAGCAGGCCTTCGTCCGCCAGGGTGTCGATCAGATCGATCCCGAGCCCCCCGGAGGCCGTGCGCGCCAGGAGGTAGGCGGGACGCGCCAGCGCCGCCCGGTCGGCCTTGCCGCCGAGCGGGCGGCCATGGGCGAGCTGCAACAGGCCGAGGAGGTCCTGACCATCACGCAGGAAGCGCCCGCTCGAGCGGCCGAACGGGCCGAGGCCCCCCTCGCGCAGTCGGGCGGCGCAGCGCAGCAGCAGGGCCGATCCGAAAGGCGGGAAGGCGAGGTCGTGGATATCCAGGAGCCAGCGCCGTGCGGCGTTGACGCCAAGCCGGGCGGCGAGGGTGGCGAGCGGCGCGCGGCCGTCGCCCGTGTCCAGGGCCGCCCGGCCGAGAAGCGTTGATCGGAGTTCAGCCAGCCGCTCGTCCAGCCGCAAGGGCGGCCCGTCCTGAGCCGTGGGATGCAAGGCTTGCGAGATGGTCGCGAGCTGATCCGCAAGGGTCGCCGCCTCCAGCGGCTCGTCACCGCTATGGACGGCGGGCAGGGCGAAGGCACGGTCCGCGGCCTCGCCCTCCAGCTCGGTGAGCGGCGCCAACTCGCTTTGGAGCGCCAGGATCGCCCGCAGGTCGTCGATCGCCGCCTCGACAGTGGCGCCGCCGGGCACGGGCTGCGGGCCGGCGTGCAGCGCGACCTCCACCTTCCCGGCGACATATCGGTTTGACACGCCCCCGCGCAGGCTCGTCGCCAAAACCAGGATACGGGCGCCTTCGACCAGGCCGGCGTCCAGCAGCAGGTCGGCGCAGGATCGAAGCGCGCCCTCGTCCGCAAGGGCCTGGCCGGCGGCGAAGATGGCCTGGCGGACCGCGACCGCGTGCAGCCCAAAAAGGTCGGCCTCTTGCAGGTCGGTCGGACTCAAGAGGCAAGGGCCGTCGCTCTAGGCCTGTGCGCTCGATAGCCACCCGCCTCGATACGCTCCAGCAGGCCGGCCGCGGTCTTGCGCGCCTGGACCTCGCCCTCGTCGAGCCGGGCGGCGAGGACCCGCTGCTCGAGCTGGAGCCGGTCCAGCAGGCGGTCCCGCTTAGCCAGACTCTCCTCCAGCGTGCGGCAGCGCTGCTCGAAGACCGCAAGAGCCCGGGCAAGGGCGTGGCAGCGGGCCTCCAGGTCGTCCACCCGCAGGTTGGCGGCTTCGGTCGGCCGCCCGGTCTCCGACCCATCCTTGCGTTCGTTCAAGGCTACAGCGCTCCTCCAGGTGGGACGGCTACCTCCGTCCGATCGTCCGCACCCCTATCTCTGTCGGCATCGGTATCGGCCTATGCGGCAGGCCTTGGCAAGGCGTCCCGGGCGGTGACCGCTTGCGGAGGTGGGGCGCGGCGGCCGCGGGTCATGGCGAGCAGCGCCGCGTCCGCAACGACGTCCGGCGCGATGTCGTACAGGCAAGCCTTGCGGTAGAGGCTGCCCGTCTGGTGATCACGCAGGCAGGGCGAGCAGCCGATCGCGCGCGAGACCACCACGACGTTGGGGCCGAGCGGTCGCCACTCCTCCCGTGCATGCGATCCGCCGAAGACGCAGACGGTGGGTGCGCCGAGCCGTCCGGCGAGGTGGCCGATCCCGCTGTTGTTGCCGATCACGCAGGCCGCCGCGCCTAGCCGTGTCGTCACTTGCGACCACGACAGCCGTCCGCATTCGTTCGTGACCCGTGCGCCCGGATGGGGACGCACCACCTCGTGGGCGCGAAGCCTCTGGCTTGGCGCCCCCAATACTCGGACCGCCCAGTCCGCTGGCAGGCGGGGAAGAAGGAGGCCGACCAGCGCCCGCCAGTGCTCCAGCGGCCAGTCGCGCGTGTCGCTGTTCGAGAAGGGAGCGAGCAGGACCTCGTTCAAGCCATCTCCATCTCGGCTAGGGCGCCGGTGCGCGCGAGCCTGAGCGCGACCAGCTCCATCAGGAGCGAGGGGATTTCCGACTGGTGCAGGACGCTGGACAGGCCCTCCCGCACCAGCCGGCCGCCGAAGAAGCTGAACGGGAGGCTCGGCTCCTCGTCCACCGTGCGGATGCGGAACTCGAAACGGGCGTCCGCCTGCTCCGGCACGACCTCGAAGGCGATGCGCATCGCCTCTCCTTCGCCGCCGATCAGCCGCTCCGCCATCGATCTCGCCTCCAGCGCCACGTCCAGCCTGAGGAGGCCCGCACCCTCCGCCACCTCCAGATAGGGGTCGAACAGGTAGCGGCCGGGACGGAGCCGCCGGTATGGCCCCCAAACGATGGCGCAGTCCCGCTCGACCCGTCCCGGATCGGAGCTGATGCGGTGCGCCGTCTGCCGCGCGGAGCCCTGGGCGGAGAAGTCGGCGGAGGTGAACACCACCTCGTTGGCCCGCTCCACCTCCAGCGCGACTTGGTCCAGCGGCAGGAAGATGTCGAGGAAAGGGAAGTGCGCGCGGTCTCCCACGCCGGCCCGCCGCGTCGCCCTGACCCGCCGGAGCAGTGTGCGGGTGTCGCCGTCAGTGCGCAGGTCGATCGCAAGGTCGTATTCGCCGGAGACGGTGCGTGCGAACAGCGCCGCCTTGCCGGGCACGTCCACCTCCTCTTCGCTGGAATTGCGCGGGAAGGCGTCGAAGCCGATCACCCGGTCGGCGAGACCGAGGTCGCGGGCCATATCCACATTCCACGACGCCACCGCCAGTGTGATCTCGGCGGCGGGAAACAGCGCGCGCGCCCGCTCCAGCGCGCCGAGGCCCAGGATGAAGTCACCCAGGTGGTCCAGCTTCATTAGAAAGATGCGGGTGGGAACCGGGCGGACGACCGTCTCCACCCGGGTGCGGACCGCGCCGAAGCGGTAGTCCGGTTCGGGCTGGCGGGCGTCCGATCCGGGCGGCGCGGGCGCGACGCGGACCGGCCAGGACGGCGGGGCGATCCGCTCCAGCACCAGCACCACCTCGCTGCGCCCGGCGACTGGCCCGTCCTCGTCCCCGTCGCCGTAGGTGTAGCCTTCGTCGTGATCCGCGAGGTGGCGCACGCGATAGGTGTTCGGCTCCAGCGCCTCTTCCACCTCGCCCGCGAGCGAGGCGGGCGTGTAGAGCCGCCGTCCGTGCGGGTTCCAGCGCGAAGGCGGCGCGAGCTGCCGCTCGTAGAGGAAGGCGTGGGGCGTCACCACCACCAGCCGGCCGCCCACCCGCAGGGCGGCGAACCAGTTTTGCAGCGCCGCGCGGTAGTCGGGCTCGTCCTGCAGCCTGAAGACGGCGAGGATGCAGCCGCGGCTCCCGGCTTCGGTGACAGGCTCCGCGCCGACCTCACCTGCGTCAGGGTCCAGGAAGGCGGCGAGGGGGCCCCAGCGAGCCTGCGCCAGCCAGGCGGCGCGCCGGGCGATCATGCCTTCGGGTCTGGTCAAGCTCTGCAAGCGCTCCCAACTGCCTGTCCGCTGCCGATTCACGCCCGTCCGCCGCGCCGAACGAGGGGTGGTCTTGCGACCATAGCGGCTTCCCGCGGTCAGGCGAAGCGCCAGGCCTCCTCGGCGGCGCGGCGGAGCGCGCGGGACTTGTGCAGGGTCTCGTCGTATTCGGCGTCGCCGTCGCTGTCGGCGACCACGCCGCCGCCGGCTTGGACGTACATCATGCCGTCCTTGAAGAGGGCGGTCCTGAGCACGATGCAGGTATCCACCTGACCGCGGGCCGAGACGTAGCCGGCCGCCCCGCCGTAGGCGAGGCCGCGCTTCTCGCCCTCCAGCTCGTCGATGATCTGCATGGCGCGGATTTTGGGAGCGCCCGACAGCGTGCCGGCGGGGAGCGCGGTCAGGATCACGTCCACCGGGTCTACGGGCGGAAGGACCTCGCCCTCCACGTTGGAGACGATGTGCATGACGGTGGCGTAGCGCTCGATGGCGAAGCTCTCGGTGACCCGCACGCGCGGCGCGCCCGTTCGCGGGTGGTTGCGCGCTTCGTCGCCGAGCTTGACGATGCGGCCGACGTCGTTTCGGCCAAGGTCCAGCAGCATGAGGTGCTCGGCCCGCTCCTTCGGATCGGCCAGGAGTTCGCATTCCAACGCGGCGTCCTCTTCCGGAGTCGCGCCGCGGGGGCGGGTGCCGGCGATGGGGCGGATGGTCGCCTTGCCGTCGCGCAGCCTGACCAAAATCTCCGGGCTCGAACCCGCCAGCTGGAAGCTGCCGAAATCCAGGAAGAACAGGAAGGGGGAGGGGTTCAGCCGCCGCAGCGCCCGGTAGCAGGCGAACGGCGGTAGGGCGAAAGGTGCGCGGAAGCGATGGCTCGGCACCACCTGGAAGATGTCGCCGGCCGCAATGTAGGCCTTGGCGCGCTCCACCACCTCGCGGTAGGCGGCGCGACTGACCGGCGAGGCGAGGGGCTCACCGCCGGGCGGAGCCGCCTGCGCGCGTCGGCGGGTGAGTTCGCGGCGCAACTCGGCCTCGGCGGCGTGGGCGGGCGCGCGGCCGTGCGGGAGGCGTTCGGGATCGGCGTGTAGACCTACAGTTACGAGC
>CAXUCS010000203.1:0-5142 GCA_964249365.1 uncultured Caulobacteraceae bacterium
ATCGACCGTCGCGCGCTCTTCGCCGGCCTCGGGCTCGGCGTCACGACGGCCGGCGTCGCTGAGGCGCAGCCGGCGGCGGTGGCGTTCCGGCACGGCGTGGCCAGCGGCGATCCGCTCGCGGACCGGGTGGTGCTCTGGACGCGTGTGACGCCGGAAGCCGGCGCGTTGCTGGAGGTCCGCTACGAGGTCGCGGAGGACGAGGGCTTCGGCCGTCTGGCCGCCACCGGCCAGGTGCAGACCGGGCCCGAGCGCGACTTCACCGTCAAGCTCGACGCCGGCGGGCTGAAGCCCGGGCGGGACTACTGGTACCGCTTCAGCGTCGGCCCGGTGCGCTCGCCCGTCGGGCGCACCCGCACCCTGCCGCAGGGTCGGGTGGAGCGGCTGGCGCTGGCCTTCGTGACCTGCTCGCTCTACCCGAACGGCTACTTCAACGCCTTCGACCACATCGCCCGCTCCGAGACGCTCGACGCGGTGGTGGAGCTCGGCGACTACATCTACGAATACGGGGCCAAGGAAGACGATTACGGCATGGAGAATGGCCGCCGGCTCGGCCGCATCCCCGAGCCGGCGCACGACCTCGTCACCCTCGCCGACTACCGCACCCGCTACGCCCAGCACCGGCGCGACGTCGACCTCCAGGCCGCCCATGCGCGCGCGCCCTGGATCTGCGTCTGGGACGACCACGAGGTCTGCAACGACACCTGGCGGGGCGGCGGCGAGAACCACCACGAGCGGACCGAAGGCGCCTTCGACCCGCGCCGCGACGCGGCCATGCGCGCCTATTTCGAATGGATGCCGATCCGCGAGCCGCAGCCCGGCCGCCCGCCGGAGGAGATCTATCGCTCCTTCGACTTCGGCGACCTCGCCAGCCTCATCATGCTGGAGACGCGGCTCACCGCGCGCTCCTACCAGCTGGAGTACGACCGGCCGGGCGATATCGACTACATCGTCTACGACGCCACCGATCCCAAGGCGAAGCGGCCGGTGCGCGACGCCGCCCTCAGCGCGCGGGTGAAGGCGCAGGCGCTCGCGAACGGCGGCAAGCCGGCCGCCCCGTATGTGATCGGCCCGGACGTGGAGGCCATCGAGGCCTATGTCGCCGATCCCGCCCGCACCATGATGGGGCCGGCGCAGGAGGCGTGGCTGCAGTCCACGCTCTCGCGTTCGGTGCGCTCCGGCCGCCCCTGGCAGCTCATCGGCAACGAGGTGGTGATGGGCCGCTGCCGCTCGCCCAAGCTCGCCGAAGTGCTCGGCCCCGACAACCTCGCCAGGTTCATGGCGACGCTCCCGCCCGAGCGTCGGGCGCAGGCCGACAAGCTGATCGATGCGGCCAGCTACGACCAGCCCTTCGACCTGGACGGCTGGGACGGCTATCCGGCCGCCCGCGCCCGCTTCGATGCGCTGGTGCAGGGCCTTGGCGGCGGCAACGTCGTGGTGGTCTCCGGCGACAGCCATGCCTTCTGGGCCAACCGGCTGCAACCTGTGGGCGGGGGGCCGGTGCTGGCGCAGGAGTTCGGGACGAGCGCGATCACCAGCCCGTCGATCGCCGACGAGGCGGGCGGCTTCCAGCTCGGCAAGGTGTTCATGGCCCAGAACCGCGAGGTCGCCTTCTGCGACCAGCTGGCGAAAGGCTATGTCCGGCTGGAGCTGACGCCGGACGGCGCCGTGGCGCGGATGATCGCGGTGGAGATCGACCGCAAGCCCTATGGCGCCCACGAACTGGCCGCCTGGAGGCTCCAGCCCACTCCCGGTCCAGGCGTCGGTCCGCTGCAGCGCCTCTGAGCTTCGGGACGCGTCGCGGCGCCCCGTCGCAGGGCGGGGCGTACGATGTCGCGAAGACGAAGCGATCTCGTTACAGAGCTGTCATTTGACCCCTCTAGCCTGAAACACAGACGAAGCGAGCTCAGGCGCACCCGGGAGTGGAGGCACGCTCCCTGAAGGCGCGCCGAAACTCGTCCTTGTTCTGACTGACTTCTAGGGGGCGTTCACGATGAAGGCGGGTTATCTGGGCGGCTGCGCGATGGTGGCGCTGCTGAGCGGCGGTGGCGGGGCCTTGGCCCAGGATGGGGGGGCGCTTCAGGGCGCCGGCTTGACGACGGCCGCGGTGGCCGCCGCCCAGACCGGGGATCAGGGAGCGCCGACAGGCGCCGTCGCCGACGCGCCGCCGCTGGTCCCGTCCACCGCGCCTTCCGGCTCCGGCGACAGCTCTGTCGGCGTGCAGGAGGTGGTGGTCACCGCCCAGCGTCGCCGCGAAAGCCTGGAGAAGGTGCCGGGCACCGTGCAGGCGCTGACCGGCCAGACCCTGTCGAACCTGAACGCCACCACCTTCGACGACATCCTGAAATTCACGCCCAACGTCACCTTCGGCAACAACGGCCCGGGACAGGGCGCCATCTTCCTGCGGGGGCTTTCCACCGGCTTCGCGGGTGGCCAGTCCAGCGCCACCATCGCCAACTTCCCCAACGTCGCGCTGTACCTCGACGATCAGTCGATGCAGTTCCCATCGCGGAACGTGGATGTCTATGCCGTGGACCTGGAGCGCGTGGAGGTGCTGGAAGGGCCGCAGGGAACGCTGTTCGGCGGCGGGGCGGAGGCCGGCGCCATCCGCTACATCACCAACAAGCCGAAGCTGGACAAGTTCGAGGGCGACGCGGAAGCCGACTACGGCTTCACCAGCGGCGGCGGCCAGAACGCCAGCGGCCACGTCACCATCAACCTGCCAATCATCGAGGACAGGTTCGCGGTTCGCGCCGTCGTCTATGACGACCGCAAGGGCGGCTACATCGACAACGTGTCCTCCACCTTCACCCGGTCCAACCAGGACCTCGGCAACTACTATTTCGGGATCAAGCCGGGGGCGAACGGGCGCTGTCCGAACGGCGGCCCGCCGGGCGCCACGGGCTGCACCTCGCCGTCCTTCCCCCAGGCCAACAACTTCGCCCTGGCGCAGGGCGACTCGAACCCCGTGACCTACACCGGCGCCCGCATCGAGGCCCTGTACAAGTTCAACAACGACTGGGACGTGCTTCTGAGCCAAAGCCTGCAGAGCCTGGAGGCGGACGGCGCCTTCTACGAATACCCGATCGGCTCGGACTTCCAGACCTTGGCTCCGCTGCAGGAGACGAGCTTCGTCCCGAACTACGACCGCGACAGCTTCGAGAACACCAGTGTCACGGTGAACGGCAAGCTCGGCCCGCTGTCGGCCATCTACACCGGCGCCTATACGGTGCGCACCATCTCCAACCAGCAGGACTACACCAACTATTCGCGGACCGGCGGCGGCATCTACTACCAGTGCACGGGTGGGACGGGAGGCCTTTTCGGCGCCGGCACGCCGCTGACCTGCTATTCGCCCATCGGCTACTGGCGCGACAAGGTCAGGAACGACCACTTCAGCAACGAATTCCGCCTCTCGACGCCTGATGACTGGCGCCTGCGCGGCCTCGTCGGCGCCTACTACGAGAACTTCCGCATCGACGACAACATGAACTTCAATTACAAGACGGTTCCCGCCTGCAGCCAGAGCCAGCTCGCGCTCTCCACGGCGCCGGGCGGCCTGCCCTGCGTCGCCGACGTGATGCCCTCGCCCAACGCCACCCTGAACGATCCCGGCGTTCGCGGCGACCAGAGCGCTTTCGGCGAGGACACCCGGCGCGGCTACGATCAGACCGCCTTCTTCGCCAACGTCGATTTCGACATCATCCCGAACAAGCTGACGGTCTCGGGCGGCACCCGCTACTTCAACTATCGCGAGTTCGAGGTCGGCTCACAGTACGGCACCACGGCGGCCTGCGTGGACGTCCTGAACGGGACCTGCACCTCCGGCGAGGTCAACATCGACAGCCACAACGACCACGTGACCTACGACGGCTTCAAGAGCCGGGCCGTCCTCACCTACCACGTCGATCCCGACACCACCGTCTACTACCTGTTCTCCCAGGGCTTCCGGCCGGGCGGCTTCAACCGCGCGGTCAGCAATGTCGCGACCGGGCCGAACGGCGTGGCGCAGTACCAGCGCCCGAACGGCTACGCCCCCGACTCGCTGACCAACAACGAGGTCGGGCTGAAGACCCAACTGTTCGAGCACAGGCTGCAGCTCAACGTCTCGGCCTACTACATGGAGTGGGACAACACCCAGTTCGGCTTCTACAACCCCACAGAGCTTGGCAACACCAGCTTCGGCACCAACGGCCCCGACTACCTGATCAAGGGCGCCGAGGTGCAGTTCATCGCCCGGCCCTTTACCAGCTACGAGCTTCGGGGGCTGACGCTGCAGGGTTCGGCCTCCTATAACGACGACGAGCAGTCCACCTCGCCGTGCCTCGTCTCCAACGTGCCGGGCTCCTCCTCCTTCGGACAGTGCATCACCCAGATCTTCTCCAAGGGATCGGGCATCGTGCCGTTCCAGAACCCTTTCGGCGCGCTGAACACCAAGCCGGCCTTTGCACCGGACTGGGAGGCCAACCTGCGCGCCCGCTACGATTTCGAGCTCGTGAACGACTACCGGGCCTTCGTGCAGGCGGCCGGCAGCTACACGGGCTCGATGTACAACGAGCCTTCGACCTATCCGTCCGGCGCCGGCGTGCTCCTGCCCACCACCACCCTCCTTCGCTACCTCCAGCCTGCCTACGCCACCGCGGACGCCTCCATCGGGGTTACGAAGGACCGCTATACGGTGACGCTGTGGGCCAACAACCTCTTCGACTCCCACGCCTCGACCTTCACCAACTCCACCCAGTTCATCAAGGCGGAGGTCCCGATCCGCCCGCGAATCGTGGAGCTGAAGCTCCAGGCCACGTTCTGATCCCTGACGCTGACGCCTGCCCTTCCCCCGCACGGGGGAGGGGATCCCGGATGTGCGTGATGGCGGTATGATCGCCGCCGGATGTCGATGACCGCCCTCGCCCCCGCGCCGCCCTCCCGGATCGAAGCCGAAGTCGAGCGGCTGCGGGCGCTTCAGCGCGGGGGGCGCCACGCCGAGGCCCTGGCGGGGGCGCAAGCGGTTCTTCCCGACGCGCCGGAGAACCGCGACCTCCTGCTGATCGCCGCCATCGGCCTGCGCCACCTCGGCCGCATCGCGGAGGCGCTGGAGGCCGCCGACCGCCTCCTCGCGCTGCAGCCGGGCTCCGGACGCGCCTGGCA
>CAXUCS010000204.1:0-5088 GCA_964249365.1 uncultured Caulobacteraceae bacterium
TCCGTTCATTCTGCTTTTCGGCGGATTGCCGATGATGGCGATCTTCATCGGTACGAATTTTCTTGCCTTGAGACTGAGTAGGAGTGTTCGCCCATGAACCTCCGCGACGCCATCCGGACCATCCCGGACCATCCCAAGCCCGGGATCATGTTCCGCGACATCACCACGCTACTGGGCGACGCGCGCGCCTTCCGCCGGGCGGTGGACGAGATGGTGCAGCCCTTCGCCGGCCAGCGGATCGACAAGGTGGCGGCGATCGAGGCGCGGGGCTTCATCCTGGGCGGCGCCATCGCCCACCAGCTCTCCGCCGGCTTCGTGCCGCTCAGGAAGAAGGGCAAGCTTCCCCACAAGACCGTCCAGGTGGAGTACGCCCTGGAGTACGGGACCGACGCCATGGAGATGCACATGGATGCGGTGGTCGGGGGCGAACGCGTCATGCTGGTGGACGACCTGATCGCCACCGGCGGCACGGCGGAGGCGGCGCTGAAGCTGCTCCAGGGCGCGGGGGCGGAGGTGGTCGCCGCCGCCTTCGTGGTCGACCTGCCCGAGCTCGGCGGCGCCGAGCGCCTTCGCCGCGCCGGCGTCCCCACCTCTTCGCTGGTCGCCTTCGAGGGACACTGACCCGCTTCCCCGCCGCGCTAAGGCCGAGCCGCAGGGCTTAAGCGGGCGGCTCCGGGTACTATCTGTCGTACCATGGCGCACGTGCAGGCGTGGAAGCGGTTTCGGAGGATGCAGGGCTCGACCTGCGCGGCGGGCGCCCTGATCTATGCGGGCGCGGCGGTGCACGGCTGGCGCCTGCTGCCCGGTCCGCAGAGCCTGAAGACGGCGCTGATCATCGTCTTCCCGGCCGTGTTCGGCCTCCTGTCGTTCGTGGCGCCCCTGCAGATCCAGCCCGTCCGCCGCCTCCTCAAGCGCTACGTCTGGATGAGTTTCGCGGCGGGGTTCGGCCAGACGCCGACGTCGGTGATCTCGGGGCTTGGCCTCCTCGTCTTCGCCGCCGTCTTCATCTACCTGCAGATCGGCGGCGTGGCGTCGGGAGGGCGCTACCCGGCCGGCGTCTTTTCCGGCTATGGGGCCGGCATCGGCATCCTGTTCGCTCAGCGGCTGCTCGCGGCGGCGTTGGAGCGCGAACCCAAGATACGCCAGATCATAGAGGCCTGACCTGCCGCCGGAGGCGCCTCAGGCGGCCCCGTTGGCTTCGAACAGCTCGAGCGTCCTCTGGCGGGCCAGCTTGGCGGCGGCGAGGTCGTGTCCGGGAGCCCCGTCGTTGTTGAAGCCGTGGCCGGCGTCGTAGAGGTGCACAGCGACCTCGCTCCGCCGCGCGGCGAAGGCTTCGATACCCTCCAGCGCGATATGCTGGTCCTGCCGGCCGAAGTGGCAGACCACCGGGCAGAGCGGACGTTCGCCTGCCTGTGCGGGCACCAGGGAGCCGTAGTAGCTCGCCACGGCCGCGAGGTCGCCGAGCCGACAGGCGGCGAGATAGGCCATGGAGCCGCCGTAGCAGTAGCCGACCAGGAACACCGGGCCGCGGGGCTGCAGCTGATCCAGGCAGGTCTCCACGTCGGCGATCACATCCTCCGCGCGGGTGGCCTGGAGGTATTTGAAACCCTGCTGCATCCCGTCCGGCGTATGCTCCGCCACGAAGCCGGGCTCCAGCCGGTCGAACAGCGAGGGGACGAGCACCTCGTAGCCCATCCTTCCCCATCGCTCGGCGTCGTGGCGCATGTGGCCGTCCACTCCGAAGATCTCCTGCAGCACGATCACCCCGCCCCGGCGGCGCGCGCCCGGCTCCAGCGTCGGCTCCACATGGAAGGCCGAGAACTCGGCGTCGTCGATCTTGGAGCGGAGGGTGAGGGTCTGGCCGGCCATGGCGGGCGTCATAGCCTCGCGGCCGCAGGCCCGCCAGGGCCGACGCGTGGGCGCGCGGCTCAGGCGTTGACGCGGAAGTTCATCACGTCGCCTTCGCGCACCACATAATCCTTGCCCTCCAGCCGCATGCGGCCGGCCTCGCGCGCGCCTGCCTCCCCGTTCAGGGCGACGTAGTCGGGGTAGGCGATGGTCTCGGCGCGGATGAAGGCCTTCTCGAAGTCGGAATGGATCACGGCGGCGGCCTGCGGCGCGGTGGCGCCCACCGGTATGGTCCAGGCCCGCGCCTCTTTAGGCCCGGCGGTGAAGTAGGTCTGCAGGCCCAGCAGGGAGTAGGCCTCCCGGATCATGCGGTTCAACCCGGGCTCCTCCAGCCCCAGCGTGGCCAGGAACTCGGCACGCTCGGCCGGGTCGTCCAGGAGCGCGATCTCGCTCTCGATCCGGGCGGAGATCACCACCGACTTGGCGCCATCCCGCCCGGCCCGCTCCGCCACCCGGGCGGAGAGCGCATTGCCCTCCGCCGCGCCATCCTCGTCCACGTTGCAGACGTAGAGCGCGGGCTTGGCGGTGATGAGCTGGAGCATGCGCCAGGGCTTGGCGTCTTCGGCGGATACGGTGGCGGCCCGCGCGGGGCGGCCGGCGTTCAGCTCGGTGAGCGCGAGGTCCACCAGGGCCAGCGTCTTGGCCGACTCCTTGTCGCCGCCGCGGGCGCGCTTCTCCAGGGCGTCGCGGCGCTTCTCCAGGCTTTCCAGGTCGGCGAGCATCAGCTCGGTGTCGATGATCTCCAGGTCGCTGACCGGGTCGACGCGGCCCTCCACGTGGGTGACGTCGCCGCCTTCGAAGCAGCGCGCCACGAAGGCCACCGCGTCGCAGTCGCGGATGTTGCCGAGGAACTGGTTGCCGAGCCCCTCGCCCTTGGACGCCCCCCGCACCAGCCCGGCCACGTCGACGAAGTTGATCCGGGCCGGGATGATCTCCCTGGACCGGGCGATCTCCGCCAGCCGGTCCAGCCGGGGTTCGGGCACCGCCACGTCGCCCACGTTCGGCTCGATGGTGCAGAAAGGATAATTGGCCGCCTGGGCGGAGGCGGTCTGGGTCAGGGCGTTGAAGAGCGTTGACTTGCCGACATTGGGCAGGCCGACGATGGCGACTTTGAGGGCCATGAGGGTTCCGGAAGGGCTCAGGCCAGGGCGGCCAGAAAATCCTCCGGAGCGATACGAAACGGGTCCACGATCCGCAACCGCCCGAAGCGGCGACCGTCCTGGAAGTCCTCCGTCAGGAGGTAGTCCGCTCCGACCTGCAGGGCGGAGGCGAGCAAGACGCTATCCCACCAGGACAACGTTTGCTGCGCATGGAGCTTCATGGGCTCTCGACCGTGAGCCGGTCCAGCGGCGCCTTGCACCATCGCAGGAAGCGAGCTGCGAACTCGCGACACTCCCGGTCGTCTGCGTCTGCGAACCCTCGGCGCAGGAGCGTCGCACAAAGCTCATTCGCGATCTGAGGACTCAGGACCAGGCGGCCATTCCGACGCGCGGTCCTCAGCCACGCCGCGGAGCGGCTCGTCTTTTCCGGAAAGCGTGGATCGCGCAAATAGACCAGCACGTTGGTATCCACGAACCACAGTGTGTCGCTCGAGGGCCTCGTCATAAATCTCCTCGCGCGACCAGCGCTTGCTTGTGGGCGCTAACTTCATTGGCGGTATGGCGAGAATGGCTTCGAGCGCCTCCTCGTCTTCACGATCACCCTCTTCAGCTCTGAGGCGTTCGCGTTCTAGGTACTGTCCAAGCCAACGTGAGAGGCTGAGGCCGGCATGAGCCGCCTGGACGCGGGCCCAGGAGAGCGTCTCCTCGTTTGTCGAAATGGTCACGTTCGCCATTGCACGAAGTTCGTGTTGCACGAAGTTCGTGTCAAGCGTCAGCGGCCGAGGCGCTCGCGGTTGGCGGAACGGCTGTCCAGCTTCTCCGCCGGGGCGAGGCGTGCGACCTCCGTCTGGTAGCGCTCATCTTCGCCCGCAACGAGCAGGGGAGCGGCGTCCGCGCAGGCCTCGCACAGCGCCTTCACCCAGGGCCCATCGACCTTGTGGAAGTCGGACAGGACGTGGCCGAGCACCAGCTCCTTGTGGCCGGGATGGCCGATGCCGAGACGGGCGCGGCGGTAGTCGGGGCCAAGCCTGCCGGAGATGGAGCGCAACCCGTTGTGCCCCGCCGCGCCGCCGCCCGTCTTCATCCGAAAGCGGCCGGGCGCGATGTCGAGCTCGTCGTGGAACACCACGAGATCGGGCAGGCCGCTCTTGTAGAAGGCGAGCGCATCGCCCACCGACCGGCCGCTCTCGTTTATGAAGGTCTGTGGCTTGAGCACCAGCGCGCGGACCGGACCGTCCGGGGTGGGCACCGCGCCTTCGCGCACCTGCGCCTGGAAGCGGGACCGCTGCGGACCGAAGCCCCAGCAGTCCGCCAGGGCGTCTACCGCCATGAAGCCGATGTTATGACGCTGGCCGGCGTGCCTGGGCCCGGGGTTGCCGAGACCCGCCAGGATAAGCACGGGCCGCTCCCGAAGGCGGATCGGTCCTAGGCCGCGGTGGTGGCCTGGGACTCGGCCGACTGGGCGTCCGCGACGGCCTGGTCGGCAGCGGCGTCGGCGGCCATCTGCGAAGAGGTGGTGGCGATCGTGGCCACCGTGAAGTCGCGCGAGGCGATCACCGGCTCGGCGCCGGGCGGAAGCGGGACGTCGGAGATGCGGATCGACTCCCCGAGATCGCGTCCGGCGAGGTCGATCACCAGCGTTTCCGGAATGTGATCGGCCTTCACCCAGAGCTCCACCTCGTGGCGGGCGATGTTCAGCGTCCCGCCGCGCCTGAGGCCCGGGCAGGTCTCCTGGTTTCTGAACTGCAGCGGCACGGCGATCTTGATCAGCTGCTGCTCGTCCACGCGGTAGAGGTCGAAATGCAGCGGCCGGTCGCTGACGGGATCGAACTGCACGTCCTTGGCGATGACGGTCTGGGTCTCCTGGCCGTAGCGGAGCGTCACCAGGTGGCCGAGCAGCTTGCCGGTGTAGAGCGACTTGGCGAAACTGTTGGCGTTCACCGCGATCGGCACCGGGCCGCGAGGGCCGCCGTAAAGCACACCCGGAACCTTGCCCTCGCGCCGGACCTGGCGGGCCGAGCCGCTGCCGCTCCGCTCGCGCACTTCTACGTTCAGCTCGATGTCAGCCATGGTGTCAGGG
>CAXUCS010000205.1:0-5079 GCA_964249365.1 uncultured Caulobacteraceae bacterium
ATGTACGCGCCGGATCGTAATGTCACTCCTCTGCCAGATAGATGTGTCACTCCCTGGATCCCGGGAACGGCGGCTCGGGGACGGTCATGGTGGTGTGGGAGATGAGCGAGACGGAGCTCTCCAGGCTAGACGTGATCCGCGACGTGGACCGGGGCCGGATGACAGTCGCGGCGGCGGCCGGGCTGCTGGCGCTGGAGCGCCGGCAGGTGTTTCGGCTTTTGAAGGCGTTTCGGCTGGAGGGCGCGCCCGGGCTGATTTCCAAGCGCCGTGGGCGGCCCTCGAACCGGCGCAAGCCTGAGACGGTCCGCTATGCCGCCCTGGCGCTCGTGCGGGGGCGCTACGCCGATTTTGGGCCCACGCTGGCGGCGGAGAAGCTCGCCGAGCTGCACGGCATCACGCTTGGCCGGGAGACGCTCCGAGGCTGGATGATCGAGGCGGGGCTGTGGGTGGACCGGCCGGAGCGGAAGCGCCGGCTGCATCAGCCCCGCTATCGCCGGGATTGTCCGGGCGAGCTGGTGCAGATCGACGGCTCGGAGCACCGCTGGTTCGAGGACCGCGGGCCGGCCTGTACACTGCTGGTGTTCGTCGATGACGCCACCAGCCGGATCATGCACCTGCACTTCGTGCAAACCGAGTCGACCTTCGCCTACTTCGATGCGGCGCGGGGTTACCTCGAGCGCCACGGCCGGCCCGTCGCCTTCTACAGCGACAAGCATTCCGTCTTCCGCATGCACCAGACCGGAGCCCTCTCCGGCGATGGGCTGACCCAGTTCGGCCGGGCGCTTCGATCTTTGAACATCGACATCATCTGCGCCAACTCGAGCCAGGCAAAGGGTCGGGTGGAGAGGGCCAACAAGACGCTGCAGGACCGGCTGGTAAAGGAGCTGCGCCTGGCGGGCGTCAGCGACATGAAGGCGGCGAACGCCTTCGCGCCGCGGTTCCTGGAGAGCTACAATGCCCGCTTCGCCAAGGCGCCGGCGAACGCCAAGGACCTGCATCGCGCGCTCCGCCCCAAGGACGACCTGGATCAGATCCTCGCCTGGCGCGAGCTGCGCCACGTCTCGCAGAACCTCACGCTGCAGTACGACAAGGTGCTCTTCATCCTGGACGACACGCCTGAGGCGCGCGACGCCATGGGCCAGAAGGTGGAGGTGATCGATCTTCTGGATGGCGGGCTGGAGATTCGCCACAAGGGCGCCCTCCTGCCCTACCGCATCTTCGACAAGGTGCGCCGGGTCGAGCAGGCCGACATCGTCGACAACAAGCGCTTGGGCGCGGCGCTGGACTACTGCCGCCAGCTCCAGGCCCAGCGTGAGCCCGCCACCCGGAGCAAGAAGGCGCCTACCCGGCGTAATCAGCGGCCGAGCCGGGTGTTCGCCACGGGCTGACGACGTCCGCTTTCCGCTCGAGCTCCACCAGCACACAACGACCCAAAGGAGACGTTCGTGCCCGACGCTAGTTGCGGAAGAACGGTTCCTGAGGACCTGAGCGCTTGAAGTGTCTGTCTAATGTTGAGAATACTACGCCATTGTGGTCTAGACACTCCTCAGTTTCGAACCAGTCGTCCTTGACAACCCGCACTGTCGTTCGCTTCGAAGTGTCACCATGGTCGGTGTAGAGATTGCAGGGATAGCCGGCTTCACTCCACTGGAACATGATGTCACCTGTGTGCAGCATCGGCACAAGTTGTGCGGATTGGCCGCCATTTCCTATGGCACGGTATCCGGGCAGGAAGACGAGTAGCCGCTTACTCTTAACATCAAATGTAATCACGTCTTCAAACCTGACGCCCTGGCGCTGTGGGCCGGCATTTAGGTATAAAACATCTCCAGGGCCAACCAGCACTTGACGAGCTAGGGTGTGCTCACCTCCAGTATCGTCGAACCATTCTCCGGCGGCACCCCAAAGCGAGTTTATTGCGTTCTGGGATGCTTGCATGTCTGGCGACGGAGGCACGGACGCAGAAACACTGCTGGCGGCCAGCACTCCAGCAATGCTGAAGGAGCACAAAATCGTTCGAAGTCGCATGGCTCCTTTTCCCAATGCGCAAGCTACCCATGCTCCACCTACAGTGAAATCTCTAGTGTCGCCTTTCCACCCCGTGCGGCCGAATGGACCGGCCGCTTCCTGGCAAAAGGGCCGGCGGCGGGCCGACGGTGAGTTTCGGGAGCCAAGCCGATACGTGCTGGCGACCATAGCCGCCACAAGCTTTCTGCCGAAAAGACGACACTCGCCGGCCGAGGAGGCGGCCTTGCCCTGGCATTGAACGGCGGACATCGAAGGTGAAGCAGGCCGACTGGCTGTCGCTACGCGAACCTGGACAGCTCGGGCGCGCGTGTCCTGGCGTCAGGCGGCCTGGGACCGCACCTCGCCTTGCAGCCGGTCGACGAAGGCGTCCATGCTCGTCTCACCCATGTCGACGGCCTTGGCTCCGCCGGCGGCGATGAAGGCGACGTCGGTCATGCCGACCACCCTGAGGATCAGGCGGAGGTACTGGGTGGCGAGGTCGCGGTCTTTGATCGGCGAGCCTTCGGTGTAGACGCCGCCCGAGGCCAGCAGCACCGTCGCCTTCTTGCCCTGGACAAGGCCGGAGCCGTCCATGCCCAGCGTCAGGCCCTTGCGCACGATATTGTCGATCCATGCCTTGAGCGCGGCGGGCACGTTGTAGTTGTACACGGGCGTGGCGATCACGAGGTGGTCGCAGGCCATGAGCTCGGCCACCAACTCATCCGACAACCGAAGTACCGCTTTCATCTCGACCGAGTGCTTCTCGGGTGGGGTGAAGTAGGCCTGCAGCCAGGGGGCGTTGATGAAGTGCAGATCGGTTTCCATGAGGTCGCGCTCGACCACCTCGCCACCCGGATGCGCCTGGCGCCACGCGTCCACGAAGCGGCGGGTGAGGGTGCGCGAGATCGAGTAGTCGCCGCGCGGGCTGGTCTCGACGACGAGAAGCCGGGTCATGTCGGGTCTCCTTGCAAGGACGAAGGCTCAGCCGAAGCGGAAGCCGGAGATCGGCTTGCCCAAGGCGTGGCCGTGGAAGTGGACGGAGCCGGGCTCGCCCGAAGCCGCGCCGGCGGCCACCATCAGCGGCAGCAGGTGGTCCTCGTGCGGCTGGGCGTCGCGGGCCCCGGGCGCCGCCTCCCAGCGGAGGAGGGCGTCGTCGCGCGTGGCCGGGTCGATCATGGCGTCGCGCAGCCAGGCGTCGAAGGCTGCGGCCTGGAGGTCCGTCGGGCCACGGCCGAAACCGCGCATGTTGTGGTAGCTCTGGCCGCTGCCCAGGATCAGCACGCCCTCGTCGCGCAGCGGCTTTAAGGCGCGGCCGATGGCGAGATGGGCGGCAGGGTCGAGGCTGCGGTGCAGGGAGAGTTGCACCAGCGGGATGTCGGCGTCGGGCAGCATGACCTTCAGCGGCACGAACACGCCGTGGTCCCACCCGCGCGCCATTTGCTCTCCGTTGGCGACGCCGGCCGCGGAGAGGAGCCCGCGCACGCGCGCCGCCAGAGCCGGGTCACCCGGCGCAGGCCAGGTCAGCCGGTAGGTGTGCGCGGGAAAGCCGCCGTAGTCGTACAACAGGGGCGGACGGGCGCCCGCGTTGACGGTCGGCTCCGCCTCCGCCCAGTGGCCGGACACGGCCAGGATGGCGCGCGGGCGCGCGGGCAGCGTCGCGACGAAGCCGCGCAGGTAGTCCTCCAGCCCGGCCCAGGCGTCCCTCATCGGGCCCGGCTCCAGGAAGAAGCAGGGGCCGCCGCCGTGGTTGATGAAGAAGGTCGGTAGCATGCGGGACGGTCTAGCCTGGACCTCCCTTCTGCGGCAGTGATGAACTTCCGATCAGATCAATCGGCGGAGATGATGGATGATCGGTAGCCTGACGCTCGATCAGCTGCGGGTGCTGGTCACGATCGTCGACGAGGGCGGTTTCTCCGCCGCCGGGCGGCGGCTCGGGCGGGCGCAGTCGGCCGTCAGCCAGGCGGTGGCGACGCTGGAGGGCGTCCAGGGCGTGCGCCTGTTCGACCGCTCGGGCCACCGCCCGTTCCTGACGGACGCTGGACGGACGCTGGTGGCGCAGGCCCGGTCGGTGCTGGCGGGCGCCGCCCGGTTCGAGGCTCTGGCGGTGGGGATGCGCGAGGGGCTGGAGCCCGAGCTGGCCGTCGCCATCGATCCCCTGGCGCCCACCGCCGCCTTCATCGACAGCCTGATGGCGCTGCGTGAGACCTTCCCCAACCTGCCCCTAAGCTTCTCGACCGAGGGGCTGGGCGGCGCCGAACGGCGCCTGCGTCGCGGAGAGGCGGCGCTGGCCTTCTGCATCCTCCTGGCGGGCGTGCCCGAGGACCTTCAGGCCCTGCCGCTGTCCAGCATCGAGCTGGTCCCGGTTGCAGCCGCCGCCCACCCGCTGGCGCGGCTCGACCGGCCGGTGAGCCGGGCGGATCTGGACGAGCACGTGCAGCTGGTGCTGTCGGACCCGTCGGCCCCCGACGGGCCGAGCCATGGCGTGATCGGCCACAAGGTGTGGCGCTTCGTGGAGCTCGGCCGGCGCCTCGACTTCCTGCTGGCGGGGCTCGGCTGGTGTCGGATGCCGCAGCCGCAGGTGGCGGCCCTCATCACCCAGGGCCGGCTCGCGCGCCTCCACATCGGGGACGACCCCGCCCGTGCGGCAGGCCCCCTGACGATCTACGCCGCCCACCTGCTAGACCGGCCGCTCGGCCGCGCCGGACGATGGCTGCTGGACGACCTGCGGGAGCGGCTGCTCTAAGCGTTCACGCAGACGCCGTGGTACGCGGAGGGCGCGAACTTCGCGTGATCCGTGGACGGCGAGCGCCCAAAGCGGCCGCCCCAAACGTCCGTTCTCCGCCCCGAACGGTCCTGCTGGACGTCCGCTCTTCGGCGGCCGGTCTACGAGCCGGTCGAGCCTGCCGGCTCGACCGGACCAAGGGATAGGATCCCAGCGGATCGAGCTGCGCCAGGCGGACGGCGGCCGGGCTCTGCGCGGCATAAGAGCTCCGCGCCCGCCCGCCGCCCTACCCCGCCCGCAGTGACACTTCAAACCGGCAGACAGAGCGACATCCCAAACCGGCGTAGACA
>CAXUCS010000206.1:0-5066 GCA_964249365.1 uncultured Caulobacteraceae bacterium
CCCTAATCGGCGCTGTCGGCTGAGCCGGGCTCAGCCGGCGCCGCGGCGGGCCGCGCGGGCGCGCAGGCCCCGGCTCGCCAGCAGCATCTCGTAGCAGAAGGCGGCCAGCGCGCCGATGGTGCAGAGCACCGCCGAGCCGAACAGGCCGAACAGCAGCGACGCCGCCCCGCCGTTGCCGATCACGCCGAGGAACAGCGTCAGCGTGGCGCTGGAGGTCGCGACCCCGCCGATCGCACCCAGGATCACCGCCGCGTCCAGCGCCCGCGAGCGCTGGCGCAGGTAGGTCAGCTGGCGGCGCAGCAGCCAGGCGTCGCCGTCCTGCGTCGTGTCGAGCTTGGTCATGGTGGCGTCCACCTGGTCGGCCACCCGCCCGAGCCGGGTGGCGAAGACGTTGAGGAGCGCCGCTATGCCGGACAGCAGGAACACGGGGGTGAGCGCCAGCTGGATGACGTGGGCGGCGGCTTCGATCGGGTTGACGGAGGCGGGCTGCATACAGCGGCCTTAGCAGTCCCGGAGCGCCCGGTCGCTGCGGCCACCCGGCGAACGAAGCCCGCCGCTCACGCGTTCGGGACCACAATCATGGAGGAGATCTCTGTATGACGCCGGACGAGCGTAGCCTGCTGCAGCAGTTCCTGTCCGACCTGCAGGGGAGCCGCGGGGCCGCCAAGGACCCGGAAGCCGACGGCATGATCGCCGAGTCGCTTCGCGCCAATCCGGACGGCGCCTATCTCCTCGTCCAGCACGCCCTCCTGGCCGACCAGGCGCTGCAGGCGGCCCAGCAGCGTATCGAGGCGCTGGAGCAGACGGCGGCGCCGACGCACGGGTCGCCCGTGTCCTTCCTCGGCGGCGGCCAGCCCCCGCCACCGGTGACGGAAGCCCCCCGGCAGGATGACTGGGGCAGCCAGCCGCCGCCTCCCCGGCCACAGTCGCCCTTAGCCCAGACCAGCGGCCTCGGAGGCTTCCTCCGCAACGCCGGCACGCTTGCCGCCGGCATGGCGGGCGGCGAGTTCCTCGCCCAAGGGCTGTCCAACCTCTTCGCGCCGCGAGACTGGTAGACCGGTCGCAGGCCCGGGCCTGCGCAGGGCGGATCGCGCTCAGGCGGGCGCGCTGAAGCCGTTCCAGCTGACCTGCCGCAGGCGCGCGGCGGCCTCGGGGTGCGCAGACGCGAACGAGGGATGGCCGACGTGGTCGAGAAAGGCCCGTACGAGATCGGGAGGCGCATCCGCGAAGCTCGGCGCCGTCCCGCGGGGCGGGTCCGACTCCGGCTGAGGCCGGGGAAGCGACCTGCCGCCCGCGTGCTCGATCCGCCCGAGGTCGGTGTGGTAGCCCTGGCGGAGCCTGCGACGGTCTTCCGGGCGCAGGTAGACGGTCGGCGCCGCCTCGCCGATCAGCGGCCGCAGCGCGGCGATCAGGGGCTCGGCCACGTGGTGACCGACCCCAGCCCATTCGGTGTCCCCGTTCCGCTGCGTCAGCCTGCGTACGAGTTCGATCTCCAGCCAGTGCGGCGAGACGTTGCTCGGGGGCGTGGGCGTGTCCAGCGGGGCGACCTGCAGGGCGTGGGCGAAGTCGGCGAGCAGGTCTGCGCCCCACAGGCCGCCCGCCCCCATGTCGCGGACCCTGAGCGCGTCCCAGCCGAAGCCTTCGCCCCACGCGGCGAGGTGGGGCCAGGCCGAGACCCGCGGCTCCATCCAGCCGAGATAGGCGTCGATGTCGCGCAGGTTCATGCCCTTGCGCGTCTCCTCGGCATAGGCGGAGACGATCCAGTGGTCGTATCGTCGAATGTAGGCCAGGATGCGCACCTCGCAGTCAGCGAGCACGCGGGCGGCGGCCTCGGTGAAGGCGTCCGGCCAGCCGAACATGAACTCGTTGGACACGAGCAGCGTCATCCCTGGATCGGCGAAGGCCTGCGCCCGGAGCGCCTCGAAGGTCGCGAAGCCCGGGACGTCCGCCCGGCTGCCGCTCAGATGGCCGAAGAGGACGTAGTTGATCCCCTGGTCCAGCAGGGCCGAACGGCTGAGGAGGCAGGCGTCCTGGATCGTGGTGGAGCCCGCCTTGTTGCGGCCGATGTGCAGGGTGATGCGGGGCTTCATCCGTCTGCGATCCCGCTGACGCGCCTGGCGCCCTGACGCTCTTGAGCTCGCCGGCCGCTCATGTGACATGGCCCAAGCAGGGTCGCAACCGGCGTCGAGCGCCCGTGGAGCACGATAACGGCGACCCGGTCCGGGCGGGCGCTTCTCGGGGCGGGATCGGCTGATGTTCTTCCTTGACCACAGCCACGTCGCCTCCATCGAGGGTGCGGCCGACCGCGCGGGCTTTCCCTACGAGTCGCTCAACCTTTGGACCTATGACCGCCTCGTCCTCTACGGCGAGGCCGGGGCGCGCCTGGCGCCCGCGCTCAAGGCGAGGCTGGACGGCTTCGTGATCTCCACGGTGGGAGGGGCCGCGCACGACATCGTCGGGCTGCGCAGCATCCCCGCCCGTTCGAGGTCGTCCTTCCGGAAGCGCCGGACCTGCCGCTCGATCCGGCCGCGGAGGTCCTGCCGATGGCGGCCGTGGCCGCGGCGATCTCCGCCTGGATCGAGCAGGAGCACCTCGACCTGATCCGGCTCCTGGTGCGTCCCGGGCGGCGCGTGGTGCACCTGGAATCGCCGCCGCCCATCGGCGAGGACACGCGGCTGGTACGAGATATGTTCCATGCAGACTTCGTGCCCCGCAACGCCAAGGGTCCCTCCTCGCCCTGGCTGCGCTACAAGCTGTGGCGGATCCATTCGGCCATCGTGCGCGCCGCCTGCGAGGCCTTCGGGGTGGAGTTCCTGGCCGCGCCTGCGGCGTCGCTGGAAGGCGGCATGTTTCTGAGGCCCGAGCTGTACGACCGTCCATGCCACGCCAACGCGGCCTATGCCAGGCTCGTCCTGCGCACGCTCGGGCTGGCCGCTTGAAAGGTTTCGACGCCCCCCGCCGCTGGATCGAGGGGGTGCGCAACCGCTTCGAAGGCGCGCCTGTCCTGATCGGCCACAGCCATTCCCGTGTGATCTTCGAGGCGGCCTCCGAGGCGCGGGTGCAACTGGCCGGCTTCAACTTCTGGACCGCCCCTCAGCCGGCGCTGAACGCCGACCGCACGGCCTTCCACCCGGAGATCGCGAAGACGCTGGCCCGGGGCTCGGTGTTCTCCGCCGTGGGAGGCGCGGCGCACAACGTCCTGGCGATGGTGCGACACCCCCGCGCCTTCGACTTCGTCCTGCCCGAGCGGCCCGACCTCCCGATCGCTCCCGGCGCGGAGGTCCTGCCCGTCGGGGCGGTGCGCGGGGCGATGGCGGCCGCGGTCGCCCCTTATCTGGAGGTCATCGGCCTGGTCTGCGCTGCGGCGAGCGGCAAGGTGCGCCACATCGAGGCGCCGCCGCCCTTCCAAGACGATGCGCGCGTGCAGGAGGACGTGCCCTGGATGTTCTTCCCCGACCTCACGCGGGAGGTCGCGCCGGCGGCCCTGCGCTACAAGTGCTGGCGGCTGCATTCGCAGCTGGTGGCGCAGTTCTGCGCCAGCCGGGGCGTGGAGATGCTGCCCCCGCCGCCCGAGGCGGTGGACGGGAGTGGCTATCTCAAGCCGGACTACTACGCTGACGCCATGCACGTGAACACGCGCTACGGCGCCCTGGTGCTGGACCAGATCAGGCGGGCGCGATGAGCCATCCATATGCGGGCGCGGCCGACCACCGCGTCTGGCGCAAGGCGATGTCGGCCCCGGGCCCCGACGCCGACCCGGCGGCCGGCTTCCCCTTCCGGCTCCGCCCGCAGGACAAGGTGGCCGCGGCCGGCAGCTGCTTCGCCCAACACATCTCGCGCCGGCTGCGCGAGGGCGGCTTCACCTTCCTCGTCACCGAGCCCGCCCATCCCATCCTGCCGCCCGAGACGGCGGAGGCCTACAACTACGGCCGCTTCACCGCGCGCTACGGCAACATCTACACGGCCCGCCAGCTGCTGCAGCTCCTGCGCCGCGCCTATGGCCGCTTCTCGCCCGCGGAGGACGTCTGGGACGGCGCCGACGGCGGCTTCGTCGACCCGTTCCGGCCCTCCATCCAGCCCGGGGGCTTCGCCACCGCCGGGGAGTTCGACCTGGACCGGAGGCAGCACTTCGCCGCCGTCCGCCGGGCGTTCGAGAGCCTGGACGCGCTGGTGTTCACCCTCGGTCTCACCGAAGGCTGGGAGGCGGCGGCCGACGGGGCCGTCTTCCCCGCCTGCCCGGGGACGGTTGGCGGCCGGTTCGATCCAGCGGCCCATGTCTTTCGCAACCATACGGTGGACGAGGTGACGGCGGACCTCTGCGCCTTCGTCCGGGAGCTCAGGGCGGTCAACCCGGCCGCCCGGCTCATCCTCACCGTCTCGCCGGTGCCCCTGGTCGCGACCGCCGGCGAGGATCACGTGCTGAACGCCACCACCTATTCCAAGTCGGTGCTGCGGGTGGCCGCCGGCACCGTGGCGGCGCGCGAGGCGGACGTGGCCTATTTTCCTTCCTACGAGATCATAACCGGGCCGCAGGCGCGCGGGCGCTACTTCGCCGACGATCTCCGCTCCGTCACCGAAGCGGGGGTGGACCGGGTCATGACCCTCTTCTTCCGCCATGCGACGGAGGAAGGAGTTCCGCCCGCGCCCGCCGCCCCGGCGCCGGAGACCGACCCCTTCCTCCAGGACATGCGCGCCGTGGTGCAGGTGCTGTGCGACGAGGAGCGCTTGGACGCGGCGGGCTGAGGGCGTATCCAGGACGTCTCGGAGGAGAGCCTGGCATGGGCGTGATGCAGACCCTGAGCGCACTCGCCCGCCGCGCGCCGCCCGCCCCTCGCACCGACGAGGTGCTCGCCCGGATGGCGGGGCTGGAGCAGCAGGACCGGCGGATCGAGGCGCTGCAGATCGGCTGCGCACACGCTGAGAGGCTGGACGACCCGGCGCTCTGGTCCGGCATCGCGCGGCTCCGGATGGAGGCCGTGGCGGAGGCGGTGAGCCGCTCGGCGCCGGCCTCGCCATGGCCGCCGGAGCTCGCCGATCCCTTCCCGGGCGCCGTCGGCCTGCCGGAG
>CAXUCS010000207.1:0-5049 GCA_964249365.1 uncultured Caulobacteraceae bacterium
GGTGGCCGATCGCGGGCGCTTTCACCATCAGCCGCGGCGCCAAGACCGAGGCGGAGGTGGTGGTGGCCGAGATCGCCGAGGCCGGCGTGACCGGTCGCGGCGAGGCGGTCCCCTACCCCCGATATGGCGAGAGCGTTCCGGACTGCCTCCAGGCGATCGAGGCGGTGCGGGGCGCCGTGGAGGCCGGGGCGGAACGGGCGGCGCTGCAGGACCTGCTCGCGCCCGGCGCGGCGCGCAACGCGCTCGACTGCGCGCTGTGGGACCTGGAAGCCAAGCGGGCGGGCGAGCGGGCATGGCGGCTCGCCGGCATGGCGCGGCTTGACCCGGTGAAGACCTGCTACACCCTGAGCCTCGCGCCCGCCGCCGAGATGGCGCAGGCCGCGCACACCCACGCGCGCCGCCCGATGCTGAAGCTGAAGATCGGCGGCCCCGACGACCTCGACCGGGTGGAAGCGGTGCGCGCCGCTGCGCCCAGGACGCGGCTGGTGGTGGACGCCAACGAGGCGCTCTCCTTCGACACCCTGCGCCGGCTGGCGCCGGATCTCGCGCGGCTGGGTGTCGCCCTGATGGAGCAGCCGCTGCCGGCCGGCGCGGACGAGGACCTTGAGGGCTGGGCGAGCCCCGTGCCGCTCTGCGCCGACGAATCGATCCACACCCGCGCCGAACTGGACGCGTGCGCGCGGCGCTACGGCTGCGTGAACATCAAGCTCGACAAGACCGGCGGCCTGACGGAGGCGCTGTTGCTCCGCGACGCCGCCCGGGCGCGCGGGCTGGAGATCATGTCCGGCTGCATGGTCGCGACCTCGCTCGCCATGGCCCCGGCGCTCCTGATCGCCCAGGGCGCCGCGGTGGTCGACCTCGACGGCCCGCTGCTGCTCGCCCGCGACCGCGAGCCTGGGCTGGCGATCACGGGCTCGATGATCAAACCGCCGCCTGTGGTGCTTTGGGGCTGAGGACCGCCGGTCCGGACCTGCCGGACCGGCGGTGTCGCCTCACTGTATCGTCGCGCGGCCGATCTCCAGCTTGCCGTCGCCGGCGTGGACGTCGATGACCGCGCCGTCGGCGAGGTCGCCGGCCAGGAGCTTCCTGGCGATCGGGTCCACCAGCTCCTTCTGGATCACGCGCTTGAGCGGGCGTGCGCCGTAGACGGGGTCGTAGCCCTTCTCGCCGAGCCAATGCAGGGCGCCCGGATCGAGCGAGATGGCCATGCGCCGGTCGGCCAGGAGCTTCTCCACCCGGGCGAGCTGGATGGAGACGATGCTATCCATCTGCGCGCGGCCGAGGCGCTGGAACAGGATCACCTCGTCGATCCGGTTCAGGAACTCGGGCCGGAAGTGGCGGCGCACCCCCTCCATCACCAGCGGCCGGGCCGTCTCCACGTCCGCGCCCTCCGGCAGGTTGGCAAGCGCCTCTGAGCCGAGGTTGGAGGTCATGACGATCAGGGTGTTCCTGAAGTCCACCGTCCTGCCCTGCCCGTCCGTCAGCCGCCCGTCGTCCAGCACCTGCAGGAGGACGTTGAAGACGTCCGGATGGGCCTTCTCCACCTCGTCGAACAGGATCACCTGATAGGGCCGCCGCCGCACGGCTTCCGTCAGCGCGCCGCCCTCGTCGTAGCCGACATAGCCCGGAGGCGCGCCGATCATGCGGGAAACGGCGTGCTTCTCCATGTATTCGCTCATGTCCAGCCGCGTCACGGCGGCCTCGTCGTCGAACAGGAACTCGGCCAGGGCCTTGGTCAGCTCGGTCTTGCCGACGCCGGTCGGGCCGAGGAACAGGAAGGAGCCGATGGGACGGCTCGGGTCTTTCAGCCCGGCGCGGGCGCGGCGCACGGCGTCGGAAACCGCGACCAGCGCCTCCTCCTGCCCGACCACGCGGCCGCGCAGCACGTCCTCCATGCGAAGGAGCTTGTCGCGCTCGCCTTCCAGCATCCGCTCCACCGGCACGCCGGTCCAGCGGGACACGACGGCGGCGATCTGCTCGGCGTCGACCACCTCCGGCGTAAGCGGGTCGGCCTTCTCCTGGCCCTCGGCCTCGGAGAGCTGGCGCTCCACCAGCGGTATCTGGCCGTAGAGGATCTCCGACGCCCGGGCGAGGTCTCCCCGGCGCTGCGCCTGCTCCAGCTCGCCGCGCAGCCTGTCCAGCGCCTCGCGGGCGGAAGCCGCCGCGCCGACCTTGGACTTCTCCGCCTTCCACCGGGCGGTCATGTCCTCGCTCTCGGCCTCAAGGTCGCCGAGTTCGTCCTCCAGCTTCTCCAGCCGGTGCTTGGAGGCGGCGTCCGTTTCCTTCTTCAGCGCCTCCCGCTCGATCTTCAGCTGCACCAAGCGGCGGTCGATCTCGTCCAGCGCCTCGGGCTTGCTGTCCACCGCCATCCGCACCCGGCTCGCCGCCTCGTCCACCAGGTCGATGGCCTTGTCGGGCAGGAAGCGGTCGGTGATGTAGCGGTTGGACAGGGTGGCCGCCGCCACGATGGCGCTGTCGCTGATCCTGACCCCGTGGTGGACCTCGTACTTCTCCTTCAGCCCGCGCAGGATAGAGACGGTGTCCTCCACCGTCGGCTCGCTGACGAACACGGGCTGGAAGCGGCGGGCGAGCGCCGCGTCCTTCTCCACGTGCTTCCTGTATTCGTCGAGCGTGGTGGCGCCGACGCAGTGCAGCTCGCCCCGCGCCAGCGCGGGCTTGAGGAGGTTGGAGGCGTCCATCGCCCCGTCACCCTTCCCGGCGCCGACGAGGGTGTGCATCTCGTCGATGAAGAGCACGATCCGCCCTTCCGCGCCCGTGGTCTCGGCCAGCACCGCCTTCAGCCGCTCCTCGAACTCGCCGCGATACTTCGCCCCGGCGATGAGCGAGCCCATGTCGAGCGCGAGGAGGCGCTTGTCCTTCAGGCTCTCGGGCACGTCGCCGTTGACGATGCGCAGCGCCAGGCCCTCCAC
The DNA here is from genome assembly GCA_964249365.1 of uncultured Caulobacteraceae bacterium. Taxonomy (GTDB): domain Bacteria; phylum Pseudomonadota; class Alphaproteobacteria; order Caulobacterales; family Caulobacteraceae; genus CAHJWH01. The sequence continues at coordinate 2,931 of CAXUCS010000207.1, forward strand.
GATGGCGGTCTTGCCGACGCCGGGCTCGCCGATCAGCACCGGGTTGTTCTTGGTGCGGCGGGACAGGACCTGGATGGTGCGCCGGATCTCCTCGTCCCGCCCGATCACCGGGTCGAGCTTGCCGGAGCGGGCGGCCTCGGTCAGGTCGCGGGCGTAGCGCTTCAGCGCCTCATAGCCCTCCTCGGCGCCAGCGCTGTCGGCGGTCCGGCCCTTGCGGATCGACATGATCGCCGCCTCCAGCTTGTCGGGCGTGACGCCCGCGGCCTTCAGCGCCTTGGCGACCTCGCCGCCGTCGGTCGCGAGCGCGAGCAGCAGCCGCTCGGTGGTCACGAAGGCGTCGCCGGCCGCCTTGGCCTTGTCCTCCGCCTCAGCCAGCACGCGGGCGAGGTCCGGCTTCATGTAGAGCTGACCGGAGCCACCCTCGACCTTGGGGATTTTGCCCAGCGCCGCATCGATGGCGGCGACGACTTCGTCAGGCCGACCGCCCGCCTGGCTGATGAGGGTGCGCGCCAGCCCCGAGCCGTTCGGCCCGTCGCCGCCATCGAGCAGCGCCTTGGCCAGATGCTCGGGCGAGAACTGCTGGTGACTGCGGGCGAGCGCGGCCTGCTGCGCGCCCTGGATCGCCTGTTTGGCGCGATCGGAATAGCTGTCGATGTTCAACGTCGATCCCCTTGCGGCGGAAATTGGACGACGCCTTCCATGAAGCACGCCATCCTCGTTGACGATGTGGTTGTGGCTGATCGGCAACACAAGGTCATGCGACCCCACCTTCGTGGCGACGATATCTCCCCGGCATTGGTGGTTGAGACTCACCTCAACGTAATCGTGATGGCGTGCCTTAGGGGTCCTGGCGCCTCCATAGAAGGCGACCGCATGTCAGGCGTCTACTTGGCTCTGTATTGCTCCGGGGCCGAACCTCAACGCAGCGCTCGCGCAACTCTGACGCGTTTGTCGGACAGTATGTCCTCGTGCAAGGGGTTGCATGATGGTACATATCTTAGCCTTAGATGATGCAGACATCTAGACAGGACACTTCTATGTATTCCGGAACTGAGCAGGAGTCTGTTAGATCGATTCTACGATTGATTGCACCTCATGATGCCGTCGGTGAAAGCAAGGTCAGAGTTGGCCGCCTGAACGATGGCGGGTATGTTATGTTGGACAACTTCAGCCACATTGAAGCAGCCTATTCTCTTGGGATTAATGATGACGTTTCCTGGGACCTTGACATAGCTCGCCGAGGTATCCCGGTGTTTCAGTATGATCACACTATAGAAAGTTTACCCGAGCAGCATCCTTTATTCAACTGGCACAAGAAAGGAGTAGCTTACTGGGACTCAGGACATGACGGCTTGGCTACGATTGCAGAATTGGTGCAATCAAACGGACACGAACATTCTGACCGTCTGATATTGAAGTGCGATATTGAGGGTTCGGAATGGGGTGCGCTCCGTTATGCGTCAAGAGCGACGCTCAACCGGTTTGATCAGATCGTCCTTGAACTCCACTGGATGCACATGGTCGGTCAGAAGGAGCATCTCGAAAATGTTCGTCAGACGCTTGCCAATCTGACGTTTAATCACGCAGTCGTTCACGTCCACGCGAACAACTATACCGGGGTAAACGTCGTCTCTGGATTCTGCGTTCCGGAGACGCTGGAATTGACGCTGATCAGGAAGGAAGGCCGTACGATCCAACCCTACAGGGGCACTTTTCCAACACAAATAGATTTACCTTGTGATCCATCTGCTCCAGACCTGTATCTGGGAACATTTTCCTTTGGATAGCCTTGGTCTTCCGTCTCTGTCCAGCTCTGACTAGCCTGTACGATGGTTTTGGCGCGCTCTAAGTTTCCGTCGAATAGGTAATCGATCAGCTCCGACACCTGCGCTTATGATCCAGCTTCAGACCAGTTCCGGTAGAGGGACTAGGCCACAGTCAACCGAGCGGACCAAAGCTGCGCCAGCTTCGTGGTCACGCCGACGACTGTGCTGTGATGGGCGGCATGAGGCTTGCGAACGCTATCTGTGCGGCGCTCGGGTAAGCCTCACACGTAGATCAGCGGCTAAGAGTCCGTTTGAGAAAGGGGTCAGTTGGTGATGCGGCGTAGGAGGAGGCT
>CAXUCS010000208.1:0-5039 GCA_964249365.1 uncultured Caulobacteraceae bacterium
GCCGCGGGCGGGGCGGCGGCCGGCGGGCTCGATCGCCACGGTGGCGCGGCGCTCCAGCTTGTTCCAGCCGACCTCGGGCCCGTGGACGGCGGTGACCACCGCCTTAACCACCACGTGGTACATGAGCTGGCGGTAGCCGAAGCGCTGGAACGGCAGCCAGCCGAGGCTGCCCCAGGGCGCGTCGCGCTCGAACGCCATGCCGAGCGCCGCCGCCGAAAGGTCCACCAGCACGAACGCACCCCAGTAGAGCAAGGTCTGGCTGAGGAGCTGGTGGTTCCACTCTGTGGGGTGCATCAGATAGTCCCGCGCGGCCAGCACGAGGCTGAACACCACCGCGAGGTCCACCAACGGGGCCACGAGCGCCAGCGCGATCTGGAACACCCAGACCTGCGGCAGGGCCACGAAGCCCAGCATGGGACGCGCCGGGTTGAACAGGCCCGCGCGGTGCTTCCACACGCACTGCAGCGTGCCGAAGCTCCAGCGGAAACGCTGCTTCAGCAGGCCTTTGAGCGTCTGCGGCGCTTCGGTGTAGGCGCGCGCCTCCGTGTCGAACTCCACCCGCCAGCCGGCGCGCTGCACCGCCAGCGTCAGGTCCTGGTCCTCCGCAAGCGTGTCGGACGGGAAGCCGCCCAAGGCCTCGATGGCGGTCCGCCGCCAGGCGCCGACCGCACCCGGCACCACCGTGATCACGCCGAGCGCCGACAGCGCGCGCCGCTCCAGGTTCTGGGCGGTGACGTACTCCAGCGCCTGCCAGCGGGTGATGAGGTTCACCCGGTTGCCGACCAGCGCGTTGCCCGCCACCGCGCCGACGGCCGGGTCGTCGAACCAGCGGGCGAGCCTGCCGATGGTGTCGGCGGGGAACTGGGTGTCGGCGTCCAGCGCCACCACGATCTCCCCGGTGGCGAGCTGGAGTCCGCGGTTCAGCGCCCGCGCCTTGCCGCCGTTGGGGAAGCGCACGAGCTGTACGCGCCGGTCGCCCCCGAACGCGCGCTCCACCTCCGCCGCCGTGGCGTCGGTGGAGCCGTCGTCCAGCACCAGCACCTCCAGCCGCTCCCAGCTGGACTGGAGGATGCGCCGGACGGAGGCGGCGATCACCTTCTCCTCGTTGAAGCAGGGGATAAGCACGCTCACCAGGGCTTCGCCCTGGACCACAACCGAGGCGGCTTCGGCCGTGTGGGCGAGCTTCTGGTCGTTGCGGATGCGGTGGACGACCGCGAACGCCGCCAGGAAGACGAGGCGCGCGAGGCCCAGCGCGATGGCGCTGATGAAGAGGGTGGAGATGCCGCGGTTGAAGTCCCGCACGATGGTGAAGGCCGCGCGGTCCAGCATCAGCTGGCCCTTTTCGGCCCTTGTCGGCGGCATGGCCGCAGCGCGCGGCATGCCCATCAGGTCCGCCACCGTGACGAAGCGGTAGCCGCGCGCCCTGACCGCGTCGATCAGGTGGGGGAGCGCCGCCACCGTGCGCGAGCGGTCGCCGCCCGAGTCGTGCAGCAGGACGACCTGCCCGCCCGTCTCCGGGTTGGGATCGCCGAGGCGGTCCAGCGTGCGCTGCACGATCAGCTGGGCGTCCGGCCGCTTCCAGTCGTCCGGATCGATGCGCAGCCCGACCGACAGGTAGCCGAGGTCGCGCGCCTTGAGGAGCGGGCGCACCTCGCGCGGCGTGGAGGGCGAGGCGTCGCCGAGGTAGGGCGGACGGAAGAAGCGCATGGTGCGCCCGGTGATCACCTGGAACAGCCGCTGGGTCAGGTTGAGCTGCAGCCCCATCTCGCCGAGCGATATCTCGGCGATGTTGGGGTGGGTGTAGGTGTGGCTGCCGACCAGCATGCCCTCGTCCACCTCCCGCTTCACGAGGTCGGGATAGGCCTCCATGTTGCCGCCGATGACAAAGAAGGTCGCCGGGACGCCCTTGGCCTTGAGCACGTCGAGTATCTTCGCCGTCCAGTGCGGGTCCGGCCCGTCGTCGAAGGTCAGCGCCACCTCGCCCGGGCGGGCGCCCAGCCGCTGCACCACATAGGCGGTGGGAATCTTGTCGAAGCGCTCGCCGGTGATCAGGCCGCTTCGGGGATCGGTGGAAAGGGTGCGGTGGCCGGGCGTCGGCGTGGCGACCGGGTTCAGCACCTCGCCCGTGCCGTTGAAGTCCACGTCCGCCGAGGGGGCCATGGCCTGCAACGGCGCGGTCCGGGCCTGGCCGTAGGGCTGGCCCAGCACCTGCCAGACGCCCGGGTCTTCCGACCCCATGCGCCAGAGCGCATAGCCCCGCGGGCGCCAGGCGTCGGCGACGCGGACCTGGTTGTAGAGGGTGGCGGCGTCCAGGAACCAGACGGTATGGTCAGTCCCGTCCTCCTCGCGGTAGCTGAAGGTGGGGTTCAGCGCCGAGGAGTCGAAGCGGATCGCCGCCTCGCTGTCGTGGGCCGCGAGCGTGGCCTCGTGGAAGCTGACGCTGTCGGCCTTGCCGCCCCTGGTCCAGTCATACCCGAAGGCGCCGAGCGCCACCACGGTCCGGTCCGGGTTCAGCCCGTGCATGATCCGCTGGAGGTTCTTCTCGTACCAGCCCTGGCTGGCCGCCGGGCCCGCCGCGCCGGTGAAATAGTGCTCGTCATAGGCCATCAGCACGAGCGTGTCGGCCGCCCGTCCGAGCGCCTTCACAGGCCAGGCCGGGTCGTCGAAGGGCGCGGTGACCCAGATCTCGCGGCCGGAGGCGTTGAAGGCGGCGTTGGCCTCGGCGATGAAGCCCGGATAGGCGGCCAGCCCCTTGGCGCTCATGTTCTCCAGGTCGAACATGAAGCCGGCGTAGCCGCGCTTGACCGCCAGAGCCTGGAGGTTGGCGATGAGCCGGCGGCGCGCGACGGGGTCGGTCAGCAGCTGGTCGGCCGTCCTGCCGTCCCAGAGCGCATTGGAGGCGTTGTAGACCAGCGGCATCACCGCGGGGCGATGGGCGGCGGCGGCGATCAGCTTGTCGGCGCGGGGATCGGCGGTCACCTCGACATCGCCGCCCGCGCCCTTCAGCAGCACCCACTGCGGGGCCACGATGTCGAGCTGGCCGATGTGGTCGGCCAGGGACTCGCGGCTCATCTCGTCCCAGCTGACGTAGAAGCCGACGTTCAGCGGCTTGGCGCGCGAGCCGAGCGGGCCGACGGGCCGGGGGACGCGGGTCCAGACCGCGCGGGCGCGGCCGGGCGCCTCCGCGACGCTGAGCGAGGTCAGGACGTGGGGGTTGTGGAAGTTCGCATGGGGGATCTGCGGCGCGATCGCCAGGGTGGCGACGAAGGCCGCCAGGATGGCGAACACCGCGGCCAGCAGCAGACCGAGCGCCAGCCCTGCGCGCCGGCCGCGCCGGCCGGAAGGATCGTGGAAGACGAGTGAGGCCATGGCGGCTTCGCGAGATGAGGGTGGCGGACGGGGACGCGTTAGAACGGCCGCACCACAGGCGTCCGAGGAATGACTTACGTCTTTGTAGGATGTCACGCCTGAAACGATAAACCTTGGTCGCCCATCGTCGCCCGGCCTGAGTCATATCGGCGCAGGAGCGGGCGATTCCCTCCGTTGTACGCCTGTGCTTTGGCCATCGATCGCAGAAGCCGCAGATCAAGAGTCCACTCCATGCCGGCGCCCGACGCCACCTTTTCGCCCCAAACCGAGCCGGCGGTTCGTCGGCCGATCGGCCGTTCGCGGGTGGGCGGGCTGGCGCTCCGGACCCGGCGCGTCCTGGCGCCGGTGCTGCTCGGCGCCGCCATGCTGATGGCGGTCACGGCCGTGAACGGGCGGCCGACCGTCTTCACCGACACCGACGACTACTTCAGCCAGGGCAAGGACGTGGTGCGCGCCCTGGACCTCTGGCTGACCAGGGGCACGCCGCCCATCAACCCGGCGGAGGTGGACGACCGGCTGCACGACCCGGGCGACCAGGACGAGGAGCCGGTCCACAACCAGAACGGCGCCCGCTCGGTCTACTACGGCCTGTTCGTCTACGGTTTCGAGCGCTGGGGGACGCTGTGGGCGCTGGCGGCGGCCCAAGCGGGGCTGGCGGCGGCGGTGGTCCATGCGCTCTGGCGCACCGTCGTTCCCTCAGCCCGGCCGGCGAGCTACCTCAGGATCATGGCGGGGCTGGCGCTCGGCTCCAGCCTGCCGGTCTTCACCGGCTTCGCCATGCCGGACCTGTTCGCCGGCTTCGCGGTGGTCGCGACCGTGCTCGTCACCCTCTACGGCGACCGGTTCGGCGGGTGGGCCAGGCTCCTGCTGTGGGCGCTCCTGGCCGCGAGCCTGAACTTCCACGGCTCCAACCTCCTGACCTCGCTCGCGCTGACGGTGCTGGCGCTGGGCTGGCTCGCCTGGCGGCGGACGCCCCCACGCGTGCTGGCCGGCCGGCTCGCCGTGGTGCTGAGCGCGGCGGCGGTGGCGGTGATGGCGTCCAAGGCCTACGGCGTGGCGATCAAGCTCAGGACCGGCGACGACCTCGGCCGCCCGCCCTTCCTGACCGCCCGCGTGCTGGCGGACGGCCCGGGCCGCGACTACCTGCGCAGGAGCTGCGCGGCCGGCGTGAGATGGACGCTCTGCGCCTACCGGCGCGATCCGCTGGACCGGACGGAGGACATCCTCTGGTCCGACGACCCGGCCACCGGCATCTTCAACAGCGCCGACTACCACGTGCGGGTGAGGCTGGAGCGGGAGGAGCACGCCTTCGTGCTCGCGGCGATCGCCCGCGAGCCCCTGCGCGAGGCCGGCGCCATGCTGGCGAACTGGGGCCGCCAGCTCGTGGCGGTGAGCTACGAGGAGCCGCTGCGCGACCCCGCCTTCTATCTCACCGACACCTACTGGAAGACCACCACGCTGCGCCCGCTCCTGCTCCGCGAGCGCGCCTGCGACCCGGAACGCGGCGGCTGTATCCTGAACCTCCCGGCCAGGACGCTGTCGGAGGTGGACGCCGCGTTCGCGATCGCGGCGCTGGCGTGGACCGTGTGGGCGCTCTTCTCACCCTTCCCCCTCGAAGGGGGAAGGGCAGGGATGGAGGTGAGCGCACGGGCGAAGACGCAGAACACAGA
>CAXUCS010000209.1:0-5017 GCA_964249365.1 uncultured Caulobacteraceae bacterium
GCTCAGGGCTTCCTCCCGAGGGGGAAGGGCCTCATCGCGCGGTGATCTTCACGCGGCGGGCGGCGGTGTGGGCGGCGACGGCGGGGCGGTACATGTCCGCCGCCTCCGCGCCGGGCAGGAGGAAGTCGCCGGGCGTCACGGCGCGGGCGATGTAGGCCAGCAGGAAAGCCTTCTGCCCGGGCAGGGTGAGCGACGCGACATAGCGGTCGTCGCGCTTCTCCTGCACCGAGGCTTTGCTGAGCGCGCCCAGGAAGGCGTAGGGCCCTTTGGGCGTGGGCTTCTCGTCGGGGCCCGGCGTGTCGTCGCCCGCGTCGTCGCTGGAGTCCTCGCCCGTGTCGGCGCTGTCAGCGTCGGCGGACGAGAGCGTGGTCTCGATCTCGAAGCCGGCGGGCAGGGGATCGTCCACCACCGCCATCACCGCGCGCGCCTGCTGGCTGTCGCCGCGCAGGCGCACGATCACCCGCTGGCCTTGCGTGATCTGGCTCGGGTCGAGCGGATGGCCGTCCACCGAGAAGAAGTCCTTCTCCAGCGTGATCCCGTGGCCCTCCGCCGGCGGTGCGGAGAGCGGCAGGCCGTGCACCGTCACCGTGCGCCAGAGCGGCCCGCGGCCGGCGTTGACGAAGCGCGCGTCCGCCAGCCGGCCCACCGCCCACCGGGCGCCGCCGGAGAGCGGCTTCACGCCGCTCGCCTGGATGCTGACGGGCCCGCTCGCCGCCAGCATGGCGTGCGCCGCTTTCAGAAGCTGCGCGTCCTCCTGGGTGTTGAGCTGGTCCGGGTCCTTCACCGCATCCTCCAGGCGACCCTGGAGGCTGTGGGCGATCCCGGTCTCCCCGGCCTCGTAGGCGAGCGCGATCACGCCGGCGAGGTCGCGGAGCTGGCTCTGGTACCAGTCGTGCGGCTCCTCGTAGCCGAGCGCGTGCACCGCCTGGACGAAGCTGTCGTGGGCGCGGCCGTGGTCGCCCATCATGGCCAGCGCCGCGCCGACCTGGGCGCGGGCCAGCGGCGAGGGTTCGGAGGCGAACTGGACGTCGTGGTACCAGCGCAGCCGCGGCAGGTCGCCCTGGCGCCCCTTGGCGAGGTCGTAGAGGGCGTAGGCCGCGGCGCGCGAGCGCATCCGCTTGGTCATGTCGCCCCCGTCGGTGAAGACCTTCGGGTACTCCAGGCGATAGTCCAGCGTGGGGGAGCTGTCCGGCTGGGACAGCAGGTGCATGGCGTGCAGCGCGTGCTGGAGCGCGTCCGGCGGGACGGCCGCCCCGCGCCTCTGCGCTTCCAGGAGGAAGTCGACGGTATAGGCGCCGAGCCAGGCGTCGGCCTCCGCGTCGCCGGGCTTCCAAAGGCCGAAGGCCCCATCCTCGCCCTCGCGGTCCAGGAGCTTGATCACCGCATCGGTGAGGGCGGAGGGCGTCCGCTTTAGCTTGGCCGAACCCGACAGCTCCTGCGCGTAGAGGAGCGGGTAGGCCGCCGAGACGATCTGCTCGGTGCAGCCGTACGGATAGCGCTCCAGCGCCTCCGCGATCGGGGCGGGGTCGAAGTTGCGGAACGGCGAATAGCTCACCGTCATGGAGAGTTCGCCGGGCGACAGGCCTGCCAGGAGCGGCGGGGTGGGGGTGAACGCCTCCCCCGGACGCTGCAGGGCGGAGGTCGCGCGGGTGAGCGGGCCCCAGCCCATGCGGGTCTGCAGCGGGTAGCGCGTCGTCTCCGCAAAGCCCGGGCCGCTCACCTTCAGCGACACCGAGCCTATGCCCGGCCGGTCCGGCGCCTGGAGCGAGGGATGGTCCAGCACCCGCTGGCCGAGCACGAGCTGGTAGAGCTTGCGGAAGGGCGCCAGCAGGCCGCCCCCGCCGAACACCTCGGCCACGTAGGCGCCGACCTTGCCTTCGACGTTGTGGAGCTCCAGCCCGATGTCGGCGCGGTCGCCGGGCGCCAGGAAGCGCGGGAGGTCGAGCTCGGCCACCACCGGCTCGCGCACCAGCACGTCCTGCACGCCCCCGCCGATCCGGTCGTCGGTCCAGGCCACGGCGACGAGGCGGAGCTGGCCGTTGTACTCGCCGGCCGGCAGGTGGACGGTCGCGTGCCCGCCCGGGTCTGTGGTCACCACGCCCGACCACAGCGCCACCGTCTTGATCGGCGTGGCCGTCAGCGCCGGGCCGCTGCCGCCGTCGCCACCGTAGTTCAAGGCCGCGGGCGCCCCGAGGTTGGGGTTGAGCAGGCGCCCGTAGTCGTCACGGTAGTCCACCGCGAGCGCCCGCTTGCCGAAGTACCAGTCGACCGGGTCGGGCGACTTGAAGTGGGTCAGGCGCAGTATGCCCTCGTCCACCGCCGCCACCGTCACGTGCGCGCGCCCGGCGAAGGGCAGGCCGTGGACCTGCAGCGGGATGGTGAGCGGGACGTGGGACCCGACCTTGGCGGGCGCCTGCAGCGCCACGCTGAGGGTGCGTCCCGTCGGCTTCAGCGGGACGTAGACGAGGCCGAGCGCCCGGCGGGGCTTGGGCGCGGTCGTGGGATTGCGCGGCTGAAGCACGCTGACCAGCAGGTAGGCCCCGCCGCCCCAGTCCGGCCCGGCGTGTAGCTGCACGGTGGTCCCGCCCGCCGGCACGCTGACGGTCTTGAGCGCGATCACCCGGTCGGAGGCGACGGCGATCTCCGCCTCGCCCGCGAAGGGGGCCTGGATGTGCAGGCTGACCGTGTCGCCGAGCGCATAGGGCCTGGTCCCGACCGACAGGCGCGCTTGGTCCGGCGCGTCCTCGTCCTTGGGCGCATCCTCCCAGCCGGAGGACTGGCGGATGACCGTCCTCGCCCCCGTCGCCGGGTCGGACAGCTCCAGCCGGTAGTCGCCCCAGGGCCGACGGCGCGTCAGCCGGCCGGGCGACCCCTGCGCGATCGCGAGACCGCCGTGGGCGACCACGCTGTCGCGCTCGGTCCTGTGGAAGCCCCAGCGCCCGTCCTGTTCGAACCAGTCATAGGTCCAGATTTCCGAGATCAGGCTGTAGTTGGCCCGCGCCGCCACGCGCTTACCCGCTGAGTCCACCGCCACGACCTCGTAGGTCTGGGTCTGCTCCTCGCCCATGGAGCCCTGGATCACGTGGACGCCGAAGTAGAGCGGGCGGGGGCGGAGCTTCAGCGTCAGCCCTTCGGTCACCGGGCGCCCGCCGGGTTCCAGCACCGAGGCGGTCACCGCCGCGCTCAGCGGCTGGACGGCGTCGGCGACCTGGCTGGTGGCCAGCTCCACGCTGGTGTCGCCGGCGGGGTCTGTGGTGGTCTGCGGCAGTTGCACCAGCTTGTCGTCGAAGCTCTTGGCCTCGTCGCCCCAACGGTAGTCCTTGAACTGGGGGAAGGGATCGGCGTCGGGCGCGATCCTGGCCTCGGTCTGGGCCTGCAGCCCGCCGCCCGGCGCGCCGTAGAGGAAGCGGGCGTTGATCGCGATCTTGCGCGTTTCCCCCGCCCCGACCGGGCGGCCGGCGTCGGCGGTGACGCTCACGGCCAGCCGCTGGGGCGCGAAGTCCTGCACTTCGAACCTGGCCTCGCCGGAAGGCTGGTCCGAGCCGTCCATCTCCAGGGTGGCGCGCCAGCCGCCGCGCGGCGCCCCGGCGGGCAGCGCCACGTCCTGCGCCACCGTCCCGTCCGGAGCCTGATCGAAGCGGATGCGCCGGAACTCCGTGCCGGAGGGGCGGCGGATCACCAGGGCGCCGCGGCGGCCCTTCACCGCCCGGCTCAGCGCGTCGCGCACCAGGGCGACGAGATGCACCGTCTCGCCCGGCCGGTAGATGCCGCGGTCGGTGTAGAGGAAGCCGTCCACCGCCGCGGTGGCCGCGCGCGTCTTGCCGGCGGTGAGGTCGCGCTTGCGCCCTGAATCGCCCTTGATCTGGCTGGACAGGTCGATGGGCGCGCGGGTCAGCTCCTGCAGGGTGAAGTCGGCGTTGGGCCCATAGGCCATCAGCCGCTCGGCCCGCTCGGCGCCCTCGCCGTCCAGGAGCGTGTGGGCGAAGCGGACGTGGCCGCTCCCATCGCTCTGCTGGGAGGCGACCTCCTCCCCGTCGTGGGCCAGGAGCGCCACGCGGACGCCCGGAAGGGGACGCGCGGTCTGGAGCGAGCGCACCACCACGTCCAGCGCGTCGGCGCCGTCGTAGCTCGCCAGCCCCATGTCGGTGTAGAGCACCCAGCGTTCCGCCCGGGCGGGCTTGTCGTCGTCGTCCGCGCCCTTCTTGGCTCCGGCCTTCAGCACGCCGGAGGCGTCGCGGGCGGTCAGCATATAGGCCCCGGGCTTCATCTCCTTCAGCACGGCGCCGAGCGGGAAGACCGTTACGGCGCGCTGGCCGCCGGAGGCATGGACGTCCACGTCGCCGTCCCAGACCTTGCGGGCGGTGTCCTGCCACTCGCCGGCGAAATAGTATTGACCCTCCGGCGTGGGGTCGGAGACGCCGATGCTCTGGCGCACCATGTTGCGGTCGCTGACGCGCCAGACTTCCACATGGAGGCGCGAGACATTGACGGTGTCGATCCCGACCCCGTCCGCCTCCGTGCGGGGCAGGATCACGCCCACGCCGTCGAAGGCCACGGTGGGCGGTCGCGTGGCCCCGGCGAAGTCCACCGGCAGGTTGTCCGGCAGCGTCTCACCGTCCTTGGCCGGCAGGCCCTTCAGGAGCGTCAGCTCGTGGCCGCTGTAGCCGAGCCCCGCGACGCAGAGCTCGTCGCCCACGACCGACACGGCGGGCGGGTGGCCGAGGTCCGGGTTGACCATGACGAAGTCGGAATAGGAGCGGGTGGGATCGAGTGCGCGGGTCAGGCGCACGCAGGAGCGCGGCTCGGGCCCCGACGTGTCGTTCCGGGTGGTCCAGATCGCGAAGCCGTCCGGCTTCTTCACGCCGGCGCGGGGCGCGTCCGCCGCCCGCGGGTGGCCGAAGAAGGGCCAGGCGAAGCCGCCCGCGCCGCCCGGTCCGTGCGGAGACGCCGGCGCGATCCGCGCCGCCAGATAGCCGCCGCCGAAGCCCAGCACGAGGGCGCCGGCCGCCAGGGCGAC
>CAXUCS010000210.1:0-5012 GCA_964249365.1 uncultured Caulobacteraceae bacterium
CCGCCGGGACCGCGCGGGGCGCCTTGGGCGGGGGCGGCTTGGGTTCGGTGCCGGGGCGGAAGGCCTCCTTGTGGCCGTGGCTCCAGGCCATCTTCACCTCCTTGGGCGGGGTGAAGTCGTCCACCGGCTGGTCCTTCAGCGCTTCCTGCATGAAGTCGATGAAGATGGGGATGGCGGCGTGGGCCCCCGTCTCCTTGTCGCCGAGGGTGGCGTCGTTGTCGAAGCCCACGAAGACGCCCACCACCAGGTCGGGGGTGTAGCCCACGTACCAGGCGCTCCGGTAGGCGTTGGTGGTGCCGGTCTTGCCGGCGATCGGGCGGTTGCCGAAGGCCTTGCCGACCTCCGAGCCGGTGCCGACCTGGTTCACGCCCTCCAGCATGAGGGTGATCTGGTAGGCGGTGACCGGGTCCATCACCTGGTCGCCGTCGGGGGGGATGCGGGGGCTCTCCTCGCCGTCGTAGGGGCCGGCGCAGCGCGGGCAGTCGCGCCGGTCGGCCTTCCAGGCGACCTGGCCGGTATGGTCCTCCGCCAGCTCGATCAGGTGGGGCTGGATGCGCTTGCCGCCGTTGGCGAACTCCGCATAGGCGGCGGTCAGGCGGAAGGGCGTGACCTCGCCTGCGCCGAGCGCGATCGGCAGATAGGCCGGCAGGTGGTCGGCCACCCCGTCCTTCTCCGCCGCCGCCACGATCTTGTGCATCCCCACCGCGCGGGCGAGGCGCACCGTCATGGTGTTCTTGGAATAGACGAGGCCGTTCCTGAGCGGCGTCTGGCCCGAATAGGTGTGCTCGTAGTTCTCCGGGCTGTAGACCTTGCCCGCCCCGCCGTTGAGGTAGATCGGCGCGTCCAGCACGGTGGAGGCCGGCGTGAAGCCGTTCTCCAGCGCGGTGGCGTAGACGAAGGGCTTGAACGAGGAGCCCGGCTGGCGCGCCGCCTGGGTCGCCCGGTTGAAGTTGGAGAGGGAGAAGGAATAGCCGCCCACCAGCGCCAGCACCCGCCCCGACTTGGGATCGAGCGCCACCAGCGCCCCGTTCACCGCCGGGACCTGGCGGATGTCGTAGAGCTTCGATCCCGGCTGCAGCGGCTCGGCGTAGACGAGGTCGCCGGGCAGGAGCGGCTTGCCTGCGTCGGCCCACACCACGTCCTTGTCGATGATCTCGCCCGTCTCGCCCTTGGCGGTGGTGATCTTGGCGACGCCGTTGCCGACCTCGTCGATCTGGGCGGCGACCCAGGCGCGGCGCTCGGCGGGGGGCGGCTTGACCTCGGCCGAGCTGAACCAGGTCGGCGACACCTCCGCGTGGCCCCAGGGCCCGCGCCAGCCGTGACGGTGGTCGTAGGTCTCCAGCCCCTTCATCAGGGCCGAGCGCGCGGCGGTCTGCAGGCGGGAGTCGAGCGTGGTCCTCATGTAGAGCCCGTCGCTCTCCACCGTCTTGGAGATGGTGGCCATGGCGCGCTGGCGGACCTCCTCCACGAAATAGTCGGCGTCGCGGTAGTGGGCGCGCTCCGGCTTGGTCTGGACCACCAGGTCCTGCGCCATGGCGTCGATCGCCGCCTGCTTGTTGACCCAGCCGAGCCCCGCCATCTGGCCCAGCACCCAGTTGCGCCGCTGGATCGCGGCGGCCTTGTGGGTGATGGGGTTGTAGTTGGCCGGGCCCTTGGGCAGGGCGGCGAGATAGGCCGCCTGCGCCAGGTCGAGCTCGCCCAGCGTCTTGCCGAAGTAGTTGTAGGCGGCCGCCCCCACCCCGAAGGCGTGGTTCCCGAGCGCGATCTGGTTGAGGTAGATCTCCAGGATGCGCTGCTTGGTCAGGGTCTGCTCGATCCGCTGGGCCAGGATGGCCTCCTTGACCTTGCGGCCGAAGGTCATCTCGTTGGTCAGGAGGATGTTCTTGGCCACCTGCTGGGTGATGGTGGAGCCGCCCTGCAGCCGCTGCTTGTTGGCGGCGCGGAACACGTCGCGGCTCATGGCGCGGCCCAGGCCCTCCACGTCCACCCCGCCGTGCTCGAAGAACTTGTGGTCCTCCGCCGCCAGGAAGGCGCGGATCACGGTCGGGGGGATCTGGTCGTAGGGGGTGAAGATGCGCCGCTCCTGGCCGAGCTGGGCGATCAGGGTGCCGTCGTCGGCGTAGACGCGGGTGGAGGTCGGCGGGCGGTACTCGGCGAGCTCGGCGGCGTCCGGCAGGTCGTGGAACATCAGGGCGGCGTAGACGGCGAGCGACAGCCCCCCCACCGCCACCATCGAGAGCACGATCGTTCCCGCGATCGCGGCGAAACGCCCGGACGACCTTAGGAGGACGGGACTGGAGATGGCTGTCACGCTTGCGGCCCAGACCGGCCCCGTCCAGGGGCCGACGCGAGGGGCGAGATCAAGGGCGCCCGCCCCCGGGCGTCAAGGGTGATAAGGCTCCCTCCCATGGCCGTCGTCGATCTTCCGGACCTCCCGCCCGCGGCGACGCCGCTGTTCGGGCTCGACCTCGGCGAGAAGACGATCGGCGTGGCGGTCAGCGACGTGCTGCGAAGCGTGGCGAGCCCGCTCCTCCTGATCCGCCGCCGCAAGTTCAGCGAGGAGGCGCAGGCCCTCTTCGCCCTGATGCGCGAGCGCGGGGCGGACGGCTTGGTGATCGGCCTGCCGCTGAACATGGACGGGAGCGAGGGGCCGCGCTGCCAGTCCGTGCGCGCCTTCGCCCGCAACCTCCTGCGGCTGGAGGGCGCGCTGCAGATCGCCTTCTGGGACGAGCGGCTGTCCACGATGGCGGTCAACCGGATGCTGGTGGAAGAGCTGGACATGAGCCGGGCGCGGCGCGCGGAGGTCGTGGACCGCGCGGCGGCCGCCTACATCCTGCAGGGTGCGCTGGACCGGCTGCGCGCCCGGGCGTGAGCGCCTGCGGGAGCCGCCTCCCGCAGGTGCGAAAAAATGTGGACGATCTCGTCCAAACAACTTGACGCATAGGGCAGGCCGGTGCATATCACCCCTGCGTCCTTATGGGCGTTTCCTCCCTATGACTTGCCCCGCTTCGGCGGGGCTTTTTTTATGCCGTCGGCCGCTCCGGAGCGTGGAACAGGGCGGGCGGTGGCTGGTTCGTCCGGCGTGCGGCCACCCAGACCGCCGGGAGCACCCTGCATGAAGACCACCGGCTCGGCCGTCTGGCGCGGCGCGACGAAGGACGGCCAGGGCGCCGTCTCCACCCACAGCGGCGCGCTCAAGGACTATCCGTACGGCTTCGCCAGCCGCTTCGAGGGCCAGAAGGGCAGCAACCCGGAGGAGCTGATCGGGGCCGCGCACTCCAGCTGTTTCCTGATGGCGCTGTCGCTCATGCTGGGCGAGGCCGGGCTGACGGCGGAGCGGATGGAGGCGAGCGCGGAGGTCACCCTGGACAAGGACGGCGAGGGCTTCGCCATCACCCGCTCCCACATCACCCTGAGCGCGACGATCCCGGGCGCGGACGAAGCCCGGTTCCGGGAGATCGCGGACAAGGCCAAGGCCGGCTGCCCGGTCTCCAAGCTCCTCACCGCGGAGATCACCCTGGACGCCCGCCTCGCCTGATGCGGCGGGCTAGCCGCCGGACGCGGCGGCGGCCGGCCGGCGGCCCACGACGAGGTTGGCGACCGCCGCGACGAAGGCCACCCAGATCAGGCTGTTGGGCGACAGGAGGTCGCTTTCGGCCATGGAGAGCGCCAGGACGGTGACGACGTAGACGGAGGCGAACTTGGCGTCGGCGCGTCCCCGGCGCGTGAAGGCCAGCACCAGGCCCGCCAGGCAGAGCGTGGCGGTGAGCGCTTCCCCGATCCAGCCCACCTGGGCCAGGAGGTCGAGCCAGGCGTTGTGCGCCTCCGGCGCGGCCCAGCCCGTCTGGCGGGCGATGATTCGGGCGGGGAGCGACTCCTTGTTCCAGAAGGCGCCGTAGCCGTAGCCGCCGAGCGGCCGTTCGGCCACCTGGCCGAGCAGGGCCGTCCAGATCTCCGTGCGGCCGGTCAGCGTCGGGTCCTTGCCGATGGCGCGGAAGAAGAGGTCCGGGGCGGCCAGGGCGACGAGGGCGCCGGCGAAGGCCGCCATCCCCGTGACCCACGCCACCGCCACCGCGCGGAGCGGCCCCCGCCGCCCGACGTGGTAGACGGCCAGGAGCGCGAGCGAGACCACGAGGCAGGTCAGCGACGTCTTGCCCTGGCTCATCAGGAGGTCGAACAGGCAGAGGACGAAGCCGGCGACGAAGGTCCATCGGCCCCGCCCAGGCAGGAGCGCCGCGCAGGCCGAGGCCACCGCGCCGAGCGCCATGAAGGCGGCCAGGGCGTTCTTGGTGTCCCAGAGGCCCCGCCAGCAGCCCTGGTTGATCACCTGCTCGACGCCGTACCGGGGGAGCAGCACCGCGACGGCGGCGCTGCCCAGCGCGAGCCAGAAACAGGTCCGGGCGACGATCCTGACCAGGGCGGCGCCCGGGAAGCCGGCCCCGAGCGCGAAGCCGAACAGGGTGGTCATGAAGAGGGCGAGGCCGCGGCGCGCCGTGTCGTCCGGGGCGATGGACCAGCCCTGCGACGCCCACGCCCACAGCACGGGCGCGGCGATCAGCAGGCCGGCTGGCCAGGCCTGCCTGAGCGAGCGCCAGCGGCGCACGCAGAGCAGCAGGGCCAGGGCGTAGACCGGCGGCCAGAACAGCCGGAGCGCCGGGGTGGGCGGGGAGTTGGCGTCGTCGCTCAGGCCGAGGAACATCATGCCGGGGCCGGAAAACAGCGCCAGAGTTACGCAGCCGAGCGCCCTGTCGAAGCGACCCTCGACTCCATGCGTGCGGGTCGTCGCCCCGGCGACGCCGTCCAGGCCGGCCGTCAGGGCCGTCATGGCGCGAGCCCGTCGTCGCGGCGGCGGCTCATCTCACGCCGGCCCTCCGAAGCGGAGCGTCCACGACAGCGCAATCCAGGCTCCCGAGGCTGATCGACGGCGCACGCACCCTGGCGGGACGGGGTTGACGCCCGCTTAAAGCGCGACGCCCCCGTCGCGTGATGCGCCGGCCCGGTCCGCCAGGGTG
>CAXUCS010000211.1:0-4996 GCA_964249365.1 uncultured Caulobacteraceae bacterium
TGTACCAGTCGACGATCTTCGGCACGTCGGTGCGCCCGCGCGCGCCGCCGAAGGCCGAGCCCTTCCACACCCGCCCGGTGACCAGCTGGAACGGGCGGGTGGCGATCTCGCGGCCCGCCTCCGCCACGCCGATCACGACCGACACGCCCCAGCCCCGGTGGCAGGCCTCCAGCGCCTGGCGCATCACCGTCGTGTTGCCCGTGCAGTCGAAGGTGTAGTCCGCGCCGCCGTCGGTCAGGGCGACGAGGTGCGCGACGAGGTCGCCCTCGACCTCACGAGGGTTGACGAAGTGGGTCATGCCGAAGCGGCGGCCCCACTCTTCCTTGGACGGGTTGAGGTCCACCCCGATGATCCTGTTCGCGCCCACGAGCCGGGCGCCCTGGATCACGTTCAGCCCGATGCCGCCGAGGCCGAACACCACCACGTTGGCGCCTGGCTCGACCGCCGCGGTGTTCACCACCGCGCCCACGCCGGTGGTCACCCCGCAGCCGACGTAGCAGGCGGTGTCGAAGGGCGCGTCGGTCCTGATCTTCGCTACCGCGATCTCCGGCAGCACCGTGTAGTTGGAGAAGGTCGAGCAGCCCATGTAGTGGAAGATTGGCCGGCCGCGGTAGGAGAAGCGGCTGGTGCCGTCCGGCATCAGGCCCCGGCCCTGGGTGGCGCGGATGGCGGTGCACAGGTTGGTCTTGCGCGACAGGCACGACTTACACTGGCGGCACTCGGGCGTGTACAGCGGGATCACGTGGTCGCCCGCCTTCACCGAGGTCACGCCCGGCCCGACCTCCCGCACCACGCCCGCGCCCTCGTGGCCGAGCACGCTCGGGAACAGCCCCTCGCTGTCCAGCCCGTCCAGCGTATAGGCGTCGGTATGGCAGATGCCGCTGGCCTTGATCTCCACCATGACCTCGAAGGCGCGCGGCCCCTCCAGCTCCAGCTCCACCACCTCCAGCGGACGCTTGGCCTCGAACGCAACGGCGGCGCGGGTCTTCATGGGCTTGGCTCTGGTCTCGTTCAGGCTGATGGCGGGTCCCCGCAAGCGTCTAGAACACACCCCGCTTCGCCACCACCCAAGCCCTTCGCCGATGTTGCGCGACTGGACGCAGGCCAGCATCAGGCGGCCGGCATAGCGGCGGGCGTCGGCCTGCTCCACCGCAAGGGCGACGGGCTGCGGTCGACACGCCCGGCAGCAGCCTGCCGAACCTGATCCGGATCTCGCCTCAGCGCCCGGAGATCGGCCGCACCCCTCCCACCGCGAAGCCTGCGGCCATGGCGGCGTAGGCGACGGCCATCGCCCCCGGCGTGAGCAACAGCTCCCAGCCCGGCGTGAACCGCTTGGGGGTCGCCCGGTAGTCGACGAGCGCCGCCACTCCGGCGATCGCAGCGGCCTTGCCGAGCACCGCTGCCGGGTGACCGCCCCTGCGCCGCAGCCAGGCCTCGTAGATCGACGCCCAGAAGCCGGTGGCGGCGACATGGGTCAGCAGCCCCACACCCGTGGTGCGCCAGCCCCAGCGCGCGTCGCGTGCCGCAACGTCGCCGTTCAGCCAGTGGCTGGTCGCGTTCACGGGCCGCAAGGCACCGAGGCCCTGGGCTCTCGCCATCAGCGCAAGCGCGGCTGCGGAGCCGACTGCCCCGAGGAGCGTCTGGACGAGCGCGCGCCGAACCGAGCCCATCGGCTCAGGCTGACCGGAAACCAACCGCCCGATCCGGTCAAGCCACCCGGGCGGACGCCACCATCGGCGCCGGCCGGACATCGGCCGCCTCCGGCGTCCAGTTGGAGACGCAGGGGATACGGCGGCGGTCGCAGCGGCCGGCGTACTTGCGGGCGATCTCCGTCACCTCGTCCATCAGCCCCTGCTGGAGGTGGGTCGGCGAGAGCCCCAGGCGCAGGAAGCTGTCGTGGCAGACCTCCAGGAGGTTCTCCGCCGCCTCGTTGCGGGGGTTTGCGGTCAGCTCATAGGGAACGCCGGTCATGCCCTTGATCATCTCCGCCAGGTCGATCAGGCGGTGGGTTTCGGTCATCTGGTTCATGATGGCGACGCGCGCGCCGGGGATCGGCGGGTTGGCGATGGCCAGTTCGACGCAGCGCACCGTGTCGGAGATGTGGATGAAGGCGCGGGTCTGGCCACCCGTGCCGTGCACGGTCATGGGGTAGCCGATCGCCGCCTGCATGAGGAAGCGGTTCAGCACCGTGCCGTAGTCGCCGTCGTAATCGAAGCGATTGATGAGACGTTCGTCCATCCGCGTCTGCATCGTCTGAGTGCCCCAGACGATGCCCTGGTGCAGGTCCGTCACCCGGGTCTTGAAGTTGCGGTTGTAGTACCAGAAGAACAAGGCGTCCTGCGACTTGGTCATATGGTAGATGCTGCCGGGATTAGCCGGGTACAGGATCTCCACCTGCTTGCGCCCCTCCGGCGTATCCACCTCAATAGGAAGGTAGCCTTCGGGAATGGTCATGCCCGCGGTGCCATAGCCATAGACGCCCATGGTGCCGAGATGGGCGAGGTGCACATCAAGACCGCTTTCCACGATGGCCGACAGCACGTCGTGGGTGGCGTTCAGGTTGTTGTCGACGGTGTAGCGCCGCTCGCGAGGCCCCTTCATCGAATACGGAGCCGCGCGTTGCTCGGCGAAATGCACGATGGCTTTGGGACGGGTGTCGCGGATCAGCTGAACGAAGCGGTCGTAGTCGCGGCCGAGCGTCAGGTTGATGAAGTCGATCGTCTTGCCGCTTACCGCCCGCCACGCCTCCAGCCGCGTGCCGATGGGGGCGATCGGCGTCAGGGACGACGCCTCCAGCTCCACGTCGATCTTGCGGCGCGACAGGTTGTCCACGATCGTGACGTCGTAACCGACGTCGGACAGGTGCAGCGCCGTCGGCCAACCGCAGAACCCGTCGCCGCCCAGAACCAGGATGTGCGCCATGCCGTTTCCCTTCACCGCCAGGTCCCGCCCGACTTTAACCTTCGCCCTGCGTTTGACGGCGCTCGTCCCGCCGCACGAGCCTTAGCAGTTCCAAGACGGCGCCTAGGATCCAGCGACGTTCGAGCGGGTCCGCCGTCGAATAGTATTCGTACATGCGCCGGCATGTCGCCCTGTCGGAGGAAGGGGTTGGCCGCCAGCGCCGTGGGGCTTGCATCAGGCGCGCATGGCGCCGCGGGCTACCGCCGCACCACCAGCGCGTCCCTGATCTCGGCCAACAGCTTCTCGCTCGTGGTGGGCGCGGGCGGCGGCGCGGGGGCGGCTTCCTCCTTCCTCTGCACGGAACTGACCAGCTTCACGATCAGGAACACTGACGCCGCGATGATCAGGAACTGCACAACGGTGTTGATGAAGGCGCCGTAGCCGAGCGCCACCTCCGCATGCTTGGTCGCGGGGTCCGCGGCGCGCAGCACGACCTTGAGCTGGGAGAAGTCCACCTGCCCGAGCAGGAGCCCGATGGGTGGCATGATGATGTTGTCCACCAGGCTGGTGACGATCTTGCCGAACGCCGCACCGATGATCACACCGACCGCAAGGTCCACCACGTTGCCGCGCGCGATGAAGGCGCGGAACTCCGATAACAGGGACATGTCCTCTCCCCTCCAAGCTCGGCTTTGCAGCCTGTCCCGAGCGGCCGCTCGCGTCAATCGGGAGCCGGCGACCGCTCGCAAAGCGCCGGTCCGGCTCCCATGTCGAAACGCATCACCCTCGCCTTTTCCGCGCGCCCGCCGCGCCGCAGGACCGCCACTCTTGACCGACGCCCCTCTCCCGTCATCCGACGACGACCTGATCGCCGCTTTCCAGATCGAGGGGCAGCCCGCCCGCGGCCGCCTGGTGCGGCTCGGCCCGGTGGTGGAGGAGATCCTCTCGCGCCACAGCTATCCGGAGCCGGTGGCCAACCTCCTGGGCGAGGCCTGTGCGCTCGCCGCCCTGGTGGGCGCCAGCCTGAAGTTCGAGGGGCGGCTGATCGTCCAGGCTCAGGGCGACGGACCGGTGGCCTATGTGGTGGCCGACTACGACACCTCCGGGGCCCTGCGCGGCTACTGCAGCTTCGACGCGGCGCGGGTGGTGCAGGCGTCCGGCGGCTTCGTCCGTCCGGGCGCGAAGACGCTGCTGGGCGAGGGCGCCTTCATCATGACCATAGACCCGGTGGACATGAAGGAGCGCTACCAGGGCGTCACCCCCATCGAGGGCGAGACGCTGGCGCTCTGCGCGGAGACCTATTTCGCCCGCTCGGAACAGACGCCGACCCGGGTGCGGCTGGCGGTGGGCGAGACGCCCGGGAGCGGCTGGCGCGCCGGCGGCATGCTGATCCAGAACATCGCCTCGGACGAGGCGCGCGGTTCCACCGAGGAGGCGTGGGATCGGGCGCAGGCCCTGTTCGAGACGCTGGGGGAGGACGAGCTGGTGGACCCGCAGCTCGCGCCCGAGCGTCTGCTCTACCGCCTGTTCCACGAGGACGGCGTCCGGATGTACGAGCCTCGGCCGCTGCGCGCCCACTGCCGCTGCTCCGACGCCCGGGTGCTCGCCATGCTCCGCGCCCTGCCGGAAAAAGACCTGGCCGAAATGACCGAGCCGGACGGCGCCATCAAGGTCACCTGCGAGTACTGCTCGCGCGTCTACGCGATCGCTCCGGAGAGCGTGGACGGGTGAGGGTCCGACGGCCCGCCTGAGGGTTTCTTAACCCGAAGGCTGAACAAGGGAGGGATGGAGGCACCTGCCGAGACCGACGGCTGGCCGTGGCGGGCGGGCGACGGCCTGCTGGCCCCCGGGGGAGCGAAGGCGCTGCTGGCCGCCCTCGTCCTGGCCGCGCTCCTGGCCGCTCTCGGGATCGGCAAGGCCCTGGCGCCGGGCCCGGTCCCGCCGCCTGACGGAGCCGACGCCCGCCTCTACGCCGGCATCGTCCATGACGGGGCGGCGGGCCGGCCCTACTATCCGGCGGCGGCCAGGGCGCTCCGGCGTGGCGGCTATCCCTTAAGGCCCTTCCTGGCCGTCCGCCCGCCGCCACGTCATGGAC
>CAXUCS010000212.1:0-4978 GCA_964249365.1 uncultured Caulobacteraceae bacterium
AGGTGTTCAACTGCTCCGCGCCCGACACCGGCAACATGGAGGTGCTGCACCGCTATGGCACGCGCGCGCAGAAGGACCGCTGGCTCCGCCCGCTGATGGACGGGGAGATCCGCTCCGCCTTCCTGATGACCGAGCCGCAGGTCGCCTCCTCCGACGCCACCAACATCAGCTGCTCCATCATCCGCGACGGCGACGAATATCTGATCAACGGGCGCAAGTGGTGGTCGTCCGGCGTCGGCGATCCCCGCTGCCAGGTCGCCATCGTGATGGGCAAGTCCGATCCCGAGGGCTCGCGCCACGGCAGCCAGAGCATGATCCTGGTCCCGCTCGACACGCCCGGCGTGAAGATCGAGCGCATGCTGTCGGTCTACGGCTACGACCACGCGCCCCACGGCCACGGCGAGGTGACGCTCAAGGACGTGCGCGTGCCCGCCGCCAACATGCTGCTCGGCGAGGGCCGGGGGTTCGAGATCGCGCAGGGACGGCTCGGACCCGGGCGCATCCACCACTGCATGCGGACCATCGGGGTGGCGGAGACGGGGATCGAGGCCATGGCGCGGCGGCTGATGAGCCGCGTCGCCTTCGGCAAGCCCATCGCCAGCCACAGCGTGTGGGAGGAGCGACTGGCGCGGGCGCGCATCGACATCGAGATGAGCCGCCTCCTCTGCCTCA
The DNA here is from genome assembly GCA_964249365.1 of uncultured Caulobacteraceae bacterium. GTDB lineage: Bacteria > Pseudomonadota > Alphaproteobacteria > Caulobacterales > Caulobacteraceae > CAHJWH01. The sequence goes on from CAXUCS010000212.1 coordinate 673, forward strand.
AGGCCGCCGACACCATGGACCGCGCGGGCAACAAGGCCGCCAAGCTCGACATCGCCATGATCAAGGTGCAGGCGCCCAAGATGGCGCTGTCGATCCTGGACGACGCCATCCAGGCGCACGGCGGCGGCGGGGTGTGCGACGACTTCCCCCTGGCGCACCAGTGGGCGGCGCTGCGCACGCTGCGCTTCGCCGACGGCCCGGACGAGGTCCACGCCCGCGCCATCGCCCGCGAGGAGCTCGGCAAGTACGGCGACCTGGAGAGCCTGCGCTCCAGGCGGCCGATGCCGATGGCGGCGGAGTAGGGCGGCGGCGGACCATCTCCCCTATGAAGAGGGAGCGGCCGAGGCGGAGATGGGGAGAGAGGCGCGCTTGACGAGCCCGGCGCTTTGGACGACGCCTTGAGAGGCGGGAGCGGGGCTGCGCGCCGTGAAGCTGGAGTGGCCCGTGTGACCCGCAACGCCTCCCTCGCCGAGGCCCCCCAGGGCGAGGCGGCTGACCGGATCGAGGCGCTGACCCAGCTGGAGGCGCGGCTCCGCTGGCTGTCGAGCTGGACCATCCACAACGCCAACCACCTTCGCGACAGCCGCGACGGGCTCAAGGTCGGGGGGCACCAGGCGTCCTGCGCCTCCATGACGGCCATCATGGCGGCGCTCTACTTCCATGCGCTGCGGCCGCAGGATCGGGTGGCGGTCAAGCCCCACGCCGGGCCCGTGCTGCACGCCATCCACTACCTCCTGGGCTCCCAGTCGCTGGACCAGCTGCAGCGGTTCCGGGGCTTCGGCGGCGCGCAGAGCTATCCGTCCCGCACCAAGGACGCGATCCCGGTCGACTTCTCCACCGGCTCGGTCGGGCTCGGCGTGGCGATGACCGCGTTCGCGAGCCTGGTGCAGGACTATCTGATCGGTCACGGCTGGCTGAAGGAGGCCGACGGCGGGCGGATGGTCGCGCTCATGGGCGATGCGGAGCTCGACGAGGGCAACATCTACGAATGCCTGATCGAAGGCTACAAGCACGACGTCCGCAACTGCTGGTGGATCGTCGACTACAACCGCCAGTCGCTCGACGCCACCACCGCCGACCGCATGTTCCGCCGCTTCGACGACATCTTCGAGACCTGCGGCTGGCGCGTCGTCACCCTCAAGCATGGCCGGCTGCAGCGGAAGGCCTTCGCCCGGCCGGGTGGGCAGCGGCTGCGGGAGTGGATCGACGCCTGTCCCAACGCCGATTACGCCGTCCTGACCTACCAGGGCGGGGCGGCCTGGCGCGCGCGTCTGCTGGCCGACGTCGCGGGCGACCGCAACGCGGCCGCGCTGGTGGGCGACTACGACGATGCGGGGCTGGCGGAGCTGATGACCAACCTCGGCGGCCACTGCCTGCAGACGCTGACCGACGCGTTCGATCGCGCCCAGGACAGCCGCCCGACGCTCTTCATCGCCTATACGATCAAGGGCTATGGCCTGCCCTTCGCCGGTCACAAGGACAACCATGCGGGGCTGATGACGCCCGCCCAGGTCGGCGAGCTGCGCACCCGCCTCCACATCGCCGAAGGGGAGGAGTGGGCGCCCTATGGCGGCCTCGGCGGCAACGCCGCCGCCCGACTCCAGGCGTTCGTGGAGGGCTCCGCGCTCGCCCGCAAGCAGGGCGACCTGCCTGCCGCGCGCCTGCCCGTGCCCGAGCTGGAGGTCCCCGCCGGCGCGGAACAGTCCACCCAGGCCGCCTTTGGCAAGATCCTGCTCGCGCTCTCCAAGGGCGGCAGCCCGCTTGCCGAGCGGATCGTCACCACCTCGCCGGACGTCACCGTCTCCACCAACCTCGGCGCGTGGGTCAACCAGCGCGGGCTGTTCGACCGGCGCGAACTGAGGGACGTCTTCGCCGGCGCCCGCATCCCGTCGGCGCAGAAGTGGCGGGGCGGGGAGGCGGGACAGCACATCGAGCTCGGCATCGCCGAGCACAACCTGTTCCTGATGCTGGGCGCCGCGGGGCTCGCTGCGCCGCTGTTCGGCGAGCGGCTCATCCCGGTCGGCACCGTCTACGACCCCTTCATCGCGCGCGGCCTCGATGTCTTGAACTACGCCTGCTACCAGGACGCCCGCTTCCTCCTGGTCGCGACGCCGTCCGGCGTGACGCTGGGGCCCGAGGGCGGCGCGCACCAGTCGATCAACACGCCGCTCATCGGCATGGGCCAGCCGGGCCTGACCGCCTTCGAGCCGGCCTTCGCGGACGAGCTGGCGCTCATGATGGGGTGGGCGTTCGAGCACATGCAGGCCGACGACGGCGGCTCGGTCTACCTGCGGCTGACGACCCGCAGCATCGCCCAGCCTAAGCGTTCCGACGGCGCGTGGAAGGCGGGCGCGCTGAAGGGAGGCTATTGGCTGCAGCCGCCGGACGAGGGCGCAGCGCTGGCGGTGGCCTTCACCGGCGCCCTGGCGCCCGAGGCCATCGCGGCCTGGGAGATGCTGAGTGAGGATGCGCCGGGCGTGGGCCTCCTGAACGTCACCTCGCCGGGGATGCTGCACAAGGGCTGGATGGCGCGCCGCGCCCGGCGCTGGACGGGCGGCGCCATGGAGCCCAGCCACGTGGACGCGCTGCTCGCCCCGCTCGCGCTCGGCGCGGGCCTCGTCACGGTGATCGACGGGGCGCCCTCCGCGCTCTCCTGGCTCGGCAGTGTGCGCGGCCAGCGGGTCAGTCCGCTCGGCGTGGAGCGCTTCGGCCAGACCGGCGACCTTCCCGACCTCTACGACCTGCACCGGCTGGACGCCGAGGCGATCGTCGATGCGGCCGCGGACCTTCTCCTGGACCGGGGCTGATCCCAGCGCGACGGCCGGCGGCTCTTCTCGCCTTCAGCGCCGCGCATCCGGGCGGCGGACGATCCGCACCGTCTCGCCGCGCCGTCCGAAGAGGCGCAGCAGTTCCGCCGCACGGCGGTCCGCCAGCTCCCGCTCGGCGAAGCGCTCGAACAGTATGCAGGGATGGCGCACCGTCCAGCCGGCGCGCCAGCGCGTCACCACGATGTCCGACATGGCGAGCGTCAGGCCCGTTCGCGCTTGAGGCCGCCGCCCCAGAGCTCCGCCCTGTAGGCGTCGAAGCAGCGGGCGCCACAGACCAGCCGCATCAGCGCGCCCTCGGCGAGGAAGCGCGCGCAGTCGGGGTCGCCTTCCACGAGGGGACGCAGAGCCTCGCGGTTCCAGTCTTCCGAGTGCTTGACGTCCAGAACGGCGTGAAGGTCGAAATACTTGCGGTATCGGGCCTCCACGCCCAGCCGCTTCAGCCCCGCCGCCACCTTGGCCACCCGTCCCGGCGCGGTCAGCTCCACCACGCCGAGCGCGCCGACCGAGTGGTAGGCGTAACGCCGTGTGGTGGCGAAGGCCGTCATGCAGTTGGCGAGCGCCAGCGAGGTCCAGAGCGTCCCTTCGATGGAGGGCGCCAGGCCCAGGCCCTCGGTGGTCCGCGACAGCATGGGACCGTGCATCCCACCCTCGTTCCCGCGGCCCATCTCGTCCCAGTAGTTGCGCGCCAGCTCCAGCTTGGGCGCGGTCGGCAGCTTGACCTGGGTCAGGGCGACCAGGTCGTCGAAGCCCGCCTCGCCCGCGGCCTCCTGCTCCAGGAACCAGCGCATCTCGTCCAGGCTCGCGGCCTCGGCCAACCAGTCGAACAGGGGGTCGTCCTGGCCCGGCCCGTAGGCGTTGAGGGCCTCGAACCAGGCGACGAATCCGTCCACGTCGCGAGGCGCTAGGCGGGCGAGGTCCGACACCTCCGCCCGGAACGCTTCCACCCATTCGCCTTCCAGCGTGCGCAGGCTGTGCTCGGTGGCGAGTTCCGTACGCCAGTCCACTCTGGGCTTGGCCGGTCCCAGCCGGTCCCGGTTCCAGCGTGCGAGGCGGCGATGGAGCACGACAGGGTCGGCGAGACCACCGGCCGGCGAGGGCCGGACGGGCAGGGGAGCGATGGTCATGGATGATCCGTAAGTGGCCTGGATGCGTGCTCATCATGGCGGCACGCTTGATTTCAGCTTCTAACGGTCTTGCTCTCCAGCGAGTTCCGATTCGAGCTAAGCCAGCCGATCTCTCGCCTCGAGCATGTCAACTTTGCTTGGGTAAGGACATCGTTGATTCAACTATGTTACGCTGGAGTGACGGTGATCTTATGATCTTCCGGAGCGGCGGCGCAGGCCCAATCAGCCGGCGTGGGTGAGCTGGGCGTATTCCGATCGGGCAGCCTGTAGCGCCGGGAGGTCCGGGTCGGCCCGCCGCCAAGCCGAGAAGAAGGCGCCATAGGCCGCCCGGCTTCCCGCCCGGTCGCCCAGCCG
>CAXUCS010000213.1:0-4947 GCA_964249365.1 uncultured Caulobacteraceae bacterium
CGCAGCTGATGGAGCCGGGGCCGTTCGACCACGCCGCCACGCTGGAGTGGGACGGGCGGTGGGCGCCGATCTGCCAGGCGGGCGAGCGCGGCGCGTCAGTCTTCACCCATCGCGACTACCATGTGGAGAACCTCCTCTGGCTTGCGGACCGCGCGGGCGCGGCGCGGGTGGGGCTGCTGGACTTCCAGGACGCGGTGCGAGGCCATCCGGCCTGGGACCTCGTCTCCCTCCTGCAGGACGCCCGCCGCGAGACGCCCGAGGCGCTGGAGGCGATCATGCTCGCCCGCTACCTCGATCGCCGGCCCGAACTGGACGGGGAGGCGTTTCGCGCCGACTACGCCGCGCTCGGCGCGCTGAACGCGCTGCGCATCCTCGGACCCGTGTTCGCCCGCCAGATCACCGCCTTCGGCCGGGAGAAGTACCGCGCCTTCTTGCCCCGCATGTGGCGCTACCTGGAGCGGGACCTCCGCCACCCGGAGCTGCAGGGGCTGCGGGCCTGGTTCGACCGCAACGCGCCCGCCGACGTGCGGGCGGCGTGACGACGCCCCGTACCGCCATGGTGCTGGCGGCCGGGCTCGGCACGCGGATGCGTCCGCTCACGGCCGACCGGCCCAAGGCCCTGGTCGAGATCGCCGGCCGCACCCTGATCGACCATATGCTCGACCGTCTGGCCGAGGCGGGGGTCGAGCGAGCGGTGGTGAACGTCCACGCCTTCGCGGACCGGCTGGAGCAGCATCTTGGCCGCCGCACCGGCCCGCCCGCCATCGTGATCTCCGACGAGCGCGACGAACGCTTGGAGACCGGCGGCGGGCTGAAGGCGGCGGCGGCGCTCTTGGGGTCCGAACTCATCTTCACCGCCAACATCGACGCGGTGTGGCTGGAGACGGGCGCCCCGGCGCTCCAGTCGCTGGCGGGCGGCTTCGACCCGGTGGCGATGGACGCCCGCCTCCTGGTGACCCGCACGGAGCGGGCGCTCGGGCTGGACGGTCCGGGCGACCTCTTCATGGCGGCGGACGGACGGCTGCGCTTCCGCGGGGAGGCCGCGACCGCGCCCTACGCCTTCTGCGGGGTGCAGGTGTTCAAGCCCGCGCTGGCGGCGGGGGAGGCGGAGCGGGTGTTCTCGACCTCGCGCATCTGGCGGCGCCTGGCCGAGGCGGGACGGCTCCATGGCCTGGAGCTGGAGGGCGAATGGATGCACGTCGGCGATCCCGAGGCGCGGGCCGCGGCCGAGTTGCGGCTGCGCGCGCGACCCTGAGCCCCGCGCGAGGGTGAACGAGGCTTAATCCTGCATCGACTGGACGGACCCGCCGGGGGCGACCACATGAGACGGGCAGGCGATCGGCCTGCACCCTTCGGAGCTTTCCGGCGCCATGACGCCCGACGAACGCAATCTCCTCGGGGCCCGCGGCGGCCTCAAGGACGCGGAGGCGGCCGAGATGATCGACCGCTCGATCCGCTCGAACCCGGACGCGGCCTATCTCCTGGTCCAGCACGCCCTGATCTCCGACCAGGCGCTGCATGCGGCGCAGGACCGGATCGCCCAGCTCGAAGGCTCGCTGCGCGGCGGCGGGCAGCCGGCCCAGGGCGGCGGCTCCTTCCTGGGCGGCGGCGGCCCCCAGGCCCAGCCGGCCTACGCCCAGCCGCAGCCCCAGCCGGCCTACCAGGGCGGCTACGGCCAGGCCCAACCGCAGTCCCCGGTCGGGGGCGGCATGCTCGGCGGCCTCTTCGGAGGCGGCCGCCCGGCCCAGCCCGGCGGGTTTGGCAGCTTCCTGCGCACGGCCGGGACCACGGCGGCCGGAGTGGCGGGAGGCGAGTTCCTGTTCAGCGGCCTCCACAACCTCTTCGGTGGGCACGGCGGCTATGGCGGCTTCGGCGGCGGCCCGATGGAGAACGTGACCATCAATGAGTATGGCGACGGGGGCCAGGGCTTCGATCCTGGCGGCGCGGACCCGGGAGGCTATGACGGCGGTGGCGGCTTCGACGACGGCGGATCGAACTGGTAGCAACCCCGTCGAAAGGGCCGCGTCGGGTTCGACGCGGCCCTTCTTCAGTCGATCCTAGCGAAGCTTAGAAGGGATAGTAGCGGATGCTGGTGAAGACCATGTTCTCGTGGCTCTCCGGCGCGCCGCCTACCCCGCTGAAGCCCTCGCGGGACACGTAGGAGTACTGCACGCCCAACCGGACCTGGCCGAAGGGCCCCGTGAACGCCTTGTCCCAGGCCGAGAAGGTCAGCTCCGTGATCTCACGTGTGTTGCCGGTGCAGGTCAGGGTGGAGGCCTCGATCCCGCAGCCGGTGTTCACCGCGGCGAAGTTGCCGTAGCTGCCGGCGCCGCCGTCCGGCCGGTCGAGGTGCTCCTCGCCGCCGACGACGTTCAGGTCCAGTTCCTTGGTGGCGTGCAGGGTGCCGGTGACGAGGCCCGCGGTCTCGGTGAGGGCGGAGAACTTGCCGCTGGCGGTATAGGCCACGTCCGGCAGGCCCGAGGTGCCGTAGCGGCCCACGCCCTTGCCGGTGATGCCGGTGACCTGGGCGTCGAAGAGGCCGGGCAGGACCTGGACGAACAGGCCGCCGCCGACGTTGCCGACGTTCAGCGTATTGGTCTTCAGGTAGCTCGGCAGCGCGGCGGCGCCGAACTGCTCGTAGTACTGGCGGAACATGCCGAAGGCTTCGGCGTGGACGTGGTGGCCGAAGAGGTCGTTCTCGTAGGCGACCTTGCCGATCACGTCCGGGACCTTGTTGATCGACTGGGTAGCGGGGGCCACGCCGCTGACCGCGGTGACCGAGCCGGTGGTCGGGCTGGTGGTGGCCGTCAGCGTGCCCGTGTCGCCGCCGAAGTAGTTCGACCCGTTGTTGATGGTGGAGAGCACGCCCGCCGCCGAGGGCGCCGAGCCGCCGAAGGTGGTCTGCGGCTGTTCCAGCGACACGGCCGCCCACAGGGTGTGGCTCAGGAAGTCCTCAGTGAGGCGGATCTGGGGCTGGCGGGCCCAGACGAAGCCGACGTTGTACTGCGCGTCGATGGTGGGCGGCAGCACCTCGTTCCTGGGCGTGATGCCCTTGGATTGCATGGTGGCGAGCGACCAGTTGTCGCCGGCCAGCAGGTGCAGGTTGTAGGGCGCCCAGTCGGCGGTGGCGTAGACCACCCGGGTGCGCAGGTTGAAGCTGTCGGACTCGTTCAGGTTCGCCGTCTGGGCGGCGCCCAGGAAGTCGAACTCGCCGTAGGCCGAGAGCTTCAGGTCGGGATTGACGTTGCCTTCCACCAGCGCGCTGATCCGGCTCTGGCGGGCGGTGCCGCGAAGCTCCTCGGCATGACCGGCGCGGGTGACCGAGTAGGGGATGGAGTTGAAGGGCGTCGCGACGTCGGATGCGAGGTTGTGCTCGCGATAGATGCCCGCCGCTTCGATGAAGCCGCCGGGCGTGATCTTCACGCCCTTGAAGTAGATGCCGTCCGTCTTGGGCTTCAGCTTGTCGGCTTCCGCCGCGACCGCGGTCGGGATCGACTGGATGATGGCGGCGGTGGCGTCCGCGTCGGCGGCCTGGGCGGTCTCGACCTGTTCGGTCGCGGCTTGGGCGGCGGCGGCGGCCTGGGCCGACTGCGCCTGGGTGGCGTTGAGCTGGCTCCGCAGCGCATTGACCTCCTCCCGGAGCGCCGCGCGCTCGCCGCCGGCGCGCGGGGCGGCTTCGACATGCCTGTGCACCGCCTTCTTGTGGTGGGTGGCGGCGGCCTGCGAGGCCGCGCCGGCCCCGAGCGCCAGCAGCGCGCCGAGCGCCGCCCCGCGCGCGAGCGAGGTCTTGGTGGTCATGATCGGCATCCCTGTCCCCCGGCGACGCATGGGCGCCGTCGTTGGGGCCGCGGTTACCGGCGGCTTGTGATGGTCTGGCTACTCTTTGACGACAGTTTCGTTACGGCGGCGACCTCCTCAAACGCCGCGACTTTCACGCCACAGTCTCGCCACACACGCGAAGCGCTAATAGCCCAGACCGTGCCAGAAGGCGCACCGACGATCCGACAGATCGTCTGCGGGACGGTCGCCATCGGGCCGAAGCTGCAGCGGGGGGCCGTCGTGATCGGCGCGCCAGGCCAACGCACCGGGGCCGTTGGGATCGCCCGTCCGCGCGAAGTCGCCCCAGGCCGCCTGCATGCGGTCCGAAAGCGCCTGCTGGGCGGGGCTGAAGCGCGACGGATCCGCCACGAACCAGGGCCGTTGCAGGACATAGGCGATCTCCGAACTGTGGAACGCCTTCAGCGGCGGCGTGAAGGGCGCCCGGGGCAGCCGGTTCACCGCGTCCGGATCGTCGAACTCGTAGGACCAGACCGGGCCCCGCCGCTCCAGCAGTGCGTCGGTGGTCTCGGCCGGACAGGCGAAGGTGGAAGCGGTGACGATGTCGAGATAGCTGTCGACATAGGAATGCGCCGCCTCGTCGCGATAGGCGGCGAGCACCGCGGGCGTCTGCCTCCCGAAGAAGTCGCCGATGATCTTCAGGTAGCTTCGATAGCTGTAGAGCGAGCCCTTGAGCCGGTTGGTGTCCAGGAACAGGCGGGCCTCGTCGTGGTTCGTCCCGTCGATGACGGGCACGCTCATCGCCCGGCCCTCTTCCAGCGCCGCGCGGGGCGACAAGGGCAGGACGTCGCCGCCCCAGGCGGCCGTCCAGCTGTCCTTGCCGAGGAGGCCCGGCCGGTGCGGCTTGGCCCCGATCAAGCGCGCGGCGGGCAGGGCGCGCAGGCAGGCCGTGGACTACGCGGCCCTGTCGGTGGCCATGTTTGGGGAGCAGCAGGATGAGGAGGACCAGGACGAGGCCTTCTCGCCCACCAAGTCCGCGCTGGGCTCTCCACGCGCCAGCTGTGCCAAGATGGCGGCTGGCGCATGATCGTTCGATGGTCTCGATGCGCATGTGGGCAAAACGTGGTGCGAAGCGCAAGCCAGGGGCACTCTCTCAGGGCGGTCTAGGAG
>CAXUCS010000214.1:0-4409 GCA_964249365.1 uncultured Caulobacteraceae bacterium
CCCCCGCGCCCCTGGCCGCCACCGCGCCCAGGGGAGCGAGCACCACCAGCGTCAGCGCCGGCACCGTTACGCCCAGCGTCAGCGTCAGGCCCGGCATGGCCCGGCGCGACGGGGTGCGCGGGCGCGGTGGGGCGCCCCTGGCCTGCATGGTCCGTCCGCTCAAACCCACCCCCGGTCCGCCGCTCTGCCGCGCCGCCGCGAGCGACTCAAGCCAGAAATGCTCGGCGGCGCGGTCCCAAATCTGACCTCGGCTCGAGCCGGCGCGGCCGCAGCCAAGTGGGGCCCGCGAGCTTAGCTCTTCACCCGCGCAGTTTTTCGGTAGCTGAACCCGCGTCGCGGAGGCGCAAGGGTAGGATGGGAGGCCCCCGCCATGAGCCAGCGCATCGCCCTGATCCATCCCCGCCCATGGTTCACGCCCCGCACGACGGTGGTGCTGGCCCTGGTCGCGGCCCTGGCGCTCTTCTCGGTCGGCGTCGCCTGGCTGCACGGCGCGGCTCCGGTTCTGGTCGTTCCAGGCTTCAACCCCCTCTACGCCGCGTCCGGCCTCCTCGTGGGGGCGCTGGTCGGCCTGACAGGGGTCGGCGGCGGGGCGCTCATGACCCCGCTGCTGGTGCTCCTGTTCCACTTCCATCCCTCCACGGCGGTGGGCACCGACCTCCTCTACGCCTCGGCGACCAAGGGGGTCGGCACGGCGGTGCACGGAGCCAACCGGACGGTGGACTGGCGCATCACCGGCCGCATGGCGCTCGGCAGCGTGCCGGCCACCGCGGCCACCGTCGCGCTTCTCTACCTCCTCCACCTGCACGGGGACGCGGCGTCGAAGCTGATCTCCTCCGTGCTGGGCGCGATGCTGCTCCTCACCTCCGTGACGCTCCTCTTCCGCCGCCACATCTTCGACTTCGCCAGCCGCCATGCGGTGGAGCCCGGGCCGCGGACCACGGCGATCGCCACCGTGGCGCTCGGCGCGGTCCTGGGGGCGCTGATCACCCTGTCCTCTGTAGGTGCGGGCGCGATCGGGGTGACGGTGCTGATCTTCCTCTACCCCAAGATGCCGATCGCCCGGATCGTGGGGTCCGACATCGCCCACGCCGTGCCTCTGACCCTGATCGCAGGGGTTGGGCACTGGCTGCTCGGCTCCGTCGATGTCGCCCTGCTGGGCTCGCTCCTGGTCGGCTCCATTCCCGGCATCGTGGTCGCGAGCTTCATGACCCCGCGCATCCCCGAGCGGTGGCTCCGGCCGATCCTGGCCACCACGCTTCTCCTGGTCGGGGCCAAGCTCGCCTTCTGAGGGACGAGGCTGCGGGCCGCAGCCGGTCGGAACGGCGCGCCCCGGCCGCCGTTAGCGGCGCTGGGGAACCCGCCATGACCGAACCGCGCATCGACTCGACCTGAGCCTGACCGACTGGGACCGCATCGTCGCGCTGGAGGCTCTGGTGGCGGCGCTCTGCGACCGCGAGCCGGGGTCCGCATTCGCCCGACAGCCTCGCGGACCTGATCAGCGGACCCATGCTGCACGATGGGCTCGCGGACGAGGACATCCGGCACATCGCCCACGACACCGCCGAGATGATGGCCACCCGCCTGGCGAAGGGTGAACGCCCTTTCGACGAGACCATCGGCTGAGCGAAGCCGCGGCCGGGCCGGACGACGGCCAAGGCGCGGCTGCCCTCGTCCGCTGCCGGACGTGGAGCGGCTGGACGACACCCTCTTCCGCGGCGCCCGCAGGGGCCGTGGGGTCGCGTGTTCGGCGGCCAGGTCGTCGCCCAGGCGCTGGCGGCGGGGATCAAGGCCGGCGGCCCCGCAAAGGCCTTCGGGCGGATCTTCAGGCGGGACGGGCGGCTGGTGGCCAGCGTGGCTCAGGAGGGGCTGGTCAAGCGGTTCGAGCCGTCGAGCCGAGCGGCGTCGTATGAGGCTCCGCGCCGGCCTTCCGCCTTTCAGCCCCTCAAAGCCCACGCCTCCGCACCATCGAAGGTGAACTTGACCGAACTGGCCTGGCCGCCCGCGGCGTTCAGGGCCGAGACGAGGCGGTAGCGGTTCTCCGGGTCGGTGCAGAACATCAGGAAGCCGCCGCCCCCGGCGCCGGAGACCTTGCCCCCCGTCGCGCCGTGGGCGCGCCCGACCGAGAACAACCGCTCGATCTCCGGCGTCGAGATCCCCTCGGCGGTGCGCTGCTTGGCGGCCCAGGAGGCGTTGAGGATGCGCCCCACCTCGGCGATGTCGCCCTCCAGCACCGCGAACTTCATGGCCAGAGCCTCGTCCTTCAGCCGGTGCATGGCGGCCAGTGTCTGCCTGTTTGCGCTGTCCAGGCCTCCGATCTGCTGGCTGATGATGGTCTCCGAGCGGCGCGACCGGCCGCTGAAACAGACCACCATGGCGCTCTCCAGCTCGTTCAGCTCCGCCCGGCCGACGCGCATCGGATTGACGATCACCTGCCCGCCGGGAAGGAACTCGATGAAATTCACGCCCCCGAAGGCGGCGGCGTACTGGTCCTGGCGGCCGCCGGCGAGCCCGAGGTCCACCCGCTCGATCTCGTAGGCCAGCCGCGCCAGCTCGTATCGCGAGAGCGGCAGCTCCAGCGCCGCGCGCAGCGCCTCCACCATGGCCACCACCAGCGCCGAGGACGAGCCGAGGCCGGAGCCCGCCGGGGCGTCGGAGGTGGTCGAGATCGTCAGACCGAGGTCCGGGTCGAGGTGGCCGTCGCGTACGAAGCGGCTATGGACCGCCCGATGCAGGACGAGGCCCTCGCTTGGCGGCGGCGGCGTCGCCCCTCGTTCGAAACGCTCCTCCTGCCCCATGTCGCTGGCGCGGAAGATGAGCCGCCCGCCGGGCGCCGGGGTGACGTGGGCGAAGGCGAAGCGGTCCACCGTGGCGTTCAGCACCGCGCCGCCCCACTGGTCGCAATAGGGCGACAGGTCGGTGCCGCCGCCGGCGAGGCCGAGCCGCAGGGGCGCACGGGCGCGCACCCCGGCGCTCCGCCCGCTCTCGTCCGGATAGGCCCGACCTGCCGCCTTCAGGGGCGTGCGCGCGCGCGTCGATGCCATCATTGCCGCCCCGTTGTCCGGACACCCGGTTTGGTCGCCGACTGCCCGAGCAAGAGGTGTGCCGGGCGCGTCCGAGCTATAGCCTTGAAGCCTCGGGCGAGTACGCTGCAGGCGGCACGTTGCTTGCTGCGCTGGCCGCAGGTAGGCGCGCGGGGGCGGGATGGACCGGGTGTGCGAGGCGGCAAGGGGGACGGCGCTCTCCGCGGCGTCGAAGGCGGGCCGGCCGCTCCGCATCGGGCTGGTGAACGCCATGCCGGACGCGGCCTACCGCTCGGCCGAAGACCAGTTCGCCGGACTGCTGCACGCGGCCGCCGGCCCTCGCGGAGCCGAGATCGTCGTCTTCTCCCTGTCCGGCGTGGCGCGCGCGCCGGCGGTCCTCGCGCGCATGGCGCTCAGCCACCGCCCTGTGGAGGAGGTCGCAGACGCCGGACTGGATGCGGTGGTGGTCACCGGCGCCGAGCCTCGCCGGGCCGACCTTCGCGAAGAAGCGTTCTGGCCCGCCTTCGCCGCCCTGGCGGACTGGACGGAACGGACAGGCACGCCGGCGCTCTGGTCCTGCCTCGCCGCCCACGCCGCCGTGCTTCACCTGGACGGGATCGGGCGGCGGCGCCTTCCGGTCAAGTGCAGCGGGGTGTTCCCGGTCGCCGACGCGCGGAGCGGGGCGGCCGCGGGGCCGGTCCCGCATTCCCGCTACAATGCGCTGGACGAGGCGGACCTGCGGCGATGCGGCTACCAGGTGCTGACCCGCTCGGCCGCCGCGGGCGTGGACAGCTTCTCCGGCGACGGTGGGCGCTTGCTCTTCTGTCAGGGCCACCCCGAGTACGACGCCGAGGCGCTGGGCCGCGAGTACCGGCGCGACGTGCTCCGCCATCTCCGCGGCGAGCAGGACGCGCCGCCCGCCCTGCCGGCCGACTACTTCGCCGAAGGGACGGAGGCGGAGCTCCGCGCCCTGGCGGCGCGAGCTCGCGACGAACGCGAGCCCGGCCTGATGGCCGCCTGGCCGCGGCGGCTGGAACTCCGCTATCCGGACGCGCCCTGGCGAGGAACCGCGCTTGCGCTCTACGGCGGCTGGCTCCAGGCGGCCTTGCGCCTGCGGTGAGGGTACGACCGCCTAACCGAGCCACTCCAGCAGTGCGGCCAGCGCGGCGGTCCGGCTGGCGGAACGGGTCAGGCCGTGGTCGAGCCCGGCCTCCAGGCGCACCGACATGCCGGGCAGGGCGCTGAAGCGCACCCCTCCAGGGCCGAAGCAGGCCTCCGTCTCGTCCAGCGAGGCGTCCTCCAGCCCCATCAGGAGGCAGGCGCGCCCGCCCCGCGCCGACAGCCGCGCCATCCCCCGCCGGAGCGCGATGGTCGCCGGATCGGACCGGC
>CAXUCS010000214.1:4419-4931 GCA_964249365.1 uncultured Caulobacteraceae bacterium
CTAGGCGGCTGTCATGGTCCCCGACCAGCGTGCCCAGCCGCGCGAGGAAGCGCGAGACGAGCAGGCGGCCGACCGCCCAGACGTCCACCTCGCCCTTCAGGAGCCGGCCCCAGGTCTCGCCCGCACACGCCCTTTGCAGATAGCTCCGGGTGGCCCGGCCGTCGTCGCGGCGCTTGAGCGAGAGCGTGTCGCCCGCTCGCCAGATCAGCTTCACCGGGTTGACCGCGAAGGCGCCCCTGATCCGCGGGTCGGCCATGGCCCCCCGCAGCGCGTGGAAGGCGCCCGAGCAGACGCCCGCCATGGTGATCTCCGCATAGCCCTGCCCCTGGAGGAACGACACGGCCGCGTCTAGGTCCACCTCGCGCCCGGTCTCATAGACGTGGCTGCGCGGCTCGCCGGGCGCGCCCGGGCTGTCGCCCACCCCTGCGAAGTCGAATCGGAGCGAGGCGACGCCCCGGCGCGCCAGCGCCCGGCCGGCCTCCACCGCGAAGCCGCCAATGCCGGCCCTGGGA
>CAXUCS010000215.1:0-1324 GCA_964249365.1 uncultured Caulobacteraceae bacterium
GGTGGAGCCTGTACCGCGACGGGACGGGCGGCGGCTTCCGCAGCGGCGGCGGCTGCGCGGGCCTCGGCCTGGCGACGGCGTTCCGCCTCGTCGGCCGCCTGCTGGCGTGCGTCCTCCGCTTGCCGCCGCTCGTCCTGGCGCCGCTCATCCGCATCCCGCGCCACGTCCAGCGCGCGCTGACGGGCGGCGACCTCGCCGTCGGACAGGTTCAGGCTGGAGCCTGCACCCGGAACGGGGCGCGAAGCTGCGGGCTGCGCCGCTTCGGCGGGCGTTTCCACCGGTGCGGTAGCCGACGCGGGCGAGCGGGGCCGCTCCGGCGGAGGAGCCTCCACGCGGCGGCGCTTGGTCTCCACCACCACGGTCTTGGACCGGCCGTGGCTGAAGCTCTGCCGCACCGTGCCGGCCGACACCTGGCCGCCCCCGCGGGGCTTGAGGGTCAGGGGGGCGCGTCCAGCACCCTGGCCGGGGGACTGCCCTGCAGCCTGGCCGTCGCCGCCGTTCTCGTTATCGCCGTCGCTCATCCGCTCGCTTTACTGAAGCCGCCGGCGGTCACGCCCACCGGCTGTCTCGTTCGACCAAAACTCAAAGGGCGGAAGCTGATCGCTCCGCCCTCTCTCCCGCGGCCCCGGACACGTCCTGTGGCCGCCAATCTGGGGGAAGGAGCGGGCTGAAGCCAGCGTAGCGCTCGACGTCCACCGTCCAGCGCCGTGCACTTCCGCCCGCGATGAACCCCAGGTGTATCACAGGTCCGACGCCCAAGGCCAAACTCAAATCATCCGAAGTGAAGGCGCCGAACAGGCGGGGCGGCGGTTGAACGCGACCGGCCGCCTGCAGCATCTTGCGACGGCCGTCCGCCGCCCCGTCGCTGGCTTCGATCAGCCAGGCGACCCGTCCGGCCTCCACCGCCGCCGCCACCTTCTCGAAGCCGAAGGTAATCTCCCCGGACCGCCGCGCAAGCCCGAGCGCGGAGAGGAGCCGCTGGCGCAGGAGGGCCGCGACCTGACCGGGGAGGTCGGCCGCGGGCCTGAGCGGCGCCTTGGCGGAACGGGCGAAGCTGTTTTTCTTCACCGCCTCGGCGACCGCCTCGCGGGTCGCGGCCACCCAGACGCCCCGGCCGGGAAGCTTCCTCGCCACGTCCGGCACGATCGAACCGTCCGGAGCGGCGACGAAGCGCACCAGCCGCGCCTCGGCCATGACCTCGCCGCTCACCGCATCGCGGCGCTGGCGGGACGCTTCGGCGTGGGTCGACGGCCGGGCCACCAGCGGCGGGACCGCCTCGGCCTCCGGGGAGAGGTAGTAGCGGGCCTGCTCGAGCATGATCTTC
>CAXUCS010000215.1:1334-4886 GCA_964249365.1 uncultured Caulobacteraceae bacterium
GGCCTCCTCCGCCGCGACGCTCTACTCGTCGGCGTAGGTCTCCGTCGCCGGCTCCTCCAGGGCGTCCGCCTCGATCCAGCCGGCGGCGACGCGGGCGCGCAGGATCAGGCGCTCCGCATCCTCCGGCGCGATCTCGAAGCCTTCCAACGCCCCGGCCGAGCGCACGCGCTCGCCGCCGGGCTTGGTCTCGAAGGCGCCGCGGAGCTCGTCGGTGGAGAGGTCGGCCAGATCCTCCAGGGTCTTCACTCCGGCTTCGCCCAGCGACACGGCCATGGCGAGGGTCACGCCCTCCACCTCCACCACGCCGTCCTCAACGCCGAGCGCCTTGCGCTTGGCGTCGAGCTCGGCGGCTTCCCTGTCCAGCCAGTCGCGGGCGCGGGCCTGCAGCTCCTGCGCGGTCTCTTCGTCGAAGCCCTCGATGGAGGCGAGCTCCTCCTCGTCCACGTAGGCGATGTCCTCCACCGCCGCGAAACCCTCGGTGACCAGGAGCTGGGCGATGACCTCGTCCACGTCCAGGGCTTCCTGGAACAGCGCGGTGCGCTCGGCGAACTCGCGCTGGCGGCGCTCGGAGTCCTGGCTCTCGGTGATGATGTCGATCTGCCAGCCGGTCAGCTGGGAGGCGAGGCGCACGTTCTGGCCGCGCCGGCCGATGGCCAGCGACAGCTGCTCGTCGGGCACCACCACCTCGACCCGGCCGTCCTCCTCGTCCAGCACCACCTTGGAGACCTCGGCGGGGGCGAGCGCATTGACGATGAAGGTGGCTTCGTCCGGGCGCCATTGGATGATGTCGATCTTCTCGCCCTGCAGCTCGGCCACCACCGCCTGAACCCGCGAGCCCCGCATGCCGACGCAGGCGCCTACGGGATCGATGCCGCTGTCGTTGGACAGCACCGCCATCTTGGCGCGCGAGCCCGGATCGCGGGCGCAGGCCCTGATCTCGATGACGGAGTCGTAGACCTCCGGCACCTCCTGGGCGAACAGCTTGGCCATGAAGCCCGGATGGGCGCGGCTCAGCATGATCTGGGGGCCCTTGGCCTCGCGCCGGACGTCGTAGATGAAGCAGCGGATGCGGTCGCCGACGTTGAACATCTCGCGGGGGATGGACTGGTCGCGCCGCATGATGCCCTCGCCGCGGCCGAGGTCCACGACGGTGTTGCCGTATTCGACCCGCTTCACCACGCCGTTGATGACGTCGCCCGCGCGGTCCTTGAACTCCTCGAACTGGCGCTCGCGCTCGGCCTCGCGGACCTTATGGGTCACCACCTGCTTGGCCATCTGGGTCTGGACCCGGCCGAACTCGAAGGGCGGCAGGACCTCCTCGTAGACGGAGCCGACCTCCGCATCGGGATAGCGGCGCCGCGCACTGGCGAGGCGGACTTTGCCCACGTCCTCCTCGCCGATCTCCTCCTCGTCGGACACGACGTTGACGACCCGCTTCAGCGTCAGCTCGCCGGTCTTCACGTCGATGAAGGCGCGGATGTCGTGCTCGGCGCCGTAGCGGCTCTTGGCGCCCTTCTCATAGGCCTCCTGGATCGCCTCGATCACGATCTCCTTCTCGATCGCCTTCTCGCGGGCGACCGCGTCGGCGATCTGCAGAAGCTCCAGCCGGTTGGCGGAAATGCCGGTGGCCATCAGGCCTCCTCCTCTTCAATGGCGCGTCCGGCCTCTTCGGCCAGGCGCTGGGCGCGCTTGTCGGCGCCCCGTTTCATCAGGTCGTCGTTCAGGACCAGCTTGGCGTCCTGCAGCCAGGCGAAGGGCACCAGCGCCGTCTCAGCCTCGCCTTCGAGGTCGATGGCGACGTGGGGCTGGCCCTCCACCTCCTCCACCCCGGCGAGGAGGCCCTTGAACCGCTTGCGCCCGTCGGCGAGCCGGTCGAGCTCCAGCCGCGCCTCCAGTCCCTCATAGGCCTGGAAGTCCCTGACCCGGGTCAGCGGCCGGTCGATCCCGGCGCTGGACACCTCCAGCCGATACTCGCCCGCCACCGGGTCGGCGGCGTCCAGCACCTGCGAGATCGCGCGCGAAAGCCGTACGCACTCGTCGATGCCGAGCTCGCCGTCGCTCGGCCGCTCCGCCATGACCTGCAGGGTGCGCCCGGTGGCCGAGCCGCCCATGAGCCGCAGGCGGACCAGCTCCAGCCCCTCCGCCTCGACCACCGGGTCGAGGAGGTCCAGGAGCTTGCGATCTTCCGCGGTCTTGGCCCGCACGCGCCGTCGCCTTCCGAGCAATAAAAAAGCGGCGGGCCCGTCAAGGCCGCCGCTCGAAGACGCCGTCCAGCGCCATCGACCGATGTGACGGAGGCTCTATAGCGCCCTTGGCGCCCGGGCTCAAGTTGCGGGCGACGGCCTCCTCCTCTATCCCGCAGGCCGCGAGGGCTCTCGCAGGGGGTTTGCGCGCGTGGACAGGCTGGTGACCGTCTTCGGAGGCTCGGGGTTCGTCGGCCGCTACGTCGTGCGTGCGCTGGCCCATGACGGCTGGCGCATCCGCGTCGCCATGCGCCGACCGCACCTGGCGCCCGAACTCCGCGTCATGGGCGACGTCGGCCAGATTGAGCTGCAGCAGGCCAACATCCGCTACCCCGACAGCGTGGAGCGCACGCTGGAGGGCGCGGAGGCCGCGGTGAACCTGGTGGGCGTCCTCTACGAGGCCGGTCGCCAGGGGTTCGAGGCGCTGCAGAGCCTCGGCGCCAGGATGCTGGCGGAGAAAGCGGCCGCGCGCGGCGTGGAGCGTTTCGTGCAGGTCTCCGCCATCGGCGCGGACGCCGCCTCCCCGTCCAAGTACGCCCAGACCAAGGCGGCCGGCGAGGCCGCGGTGCGCGCGGCCATCCCGGGCGCGGCCATCGTGCGTCCCTCCATCGTGTTCGGGCCGGAGGACAGTTTCTTCAACCGCTTCGCGGCGATGGCGCTGGCCCAGCGCGGCATCGTCACGGTGGTGCCGGGGCGGCGGTCGCGGCTGCGCTGCGCGCACCGGCGGGCCGGACCTACGAGCTCGGCGGCCCAGGGATCTATACCTTCCGCCAGCTGATGGAGATCGTGCTGAAGGAAACGCATAAGCGCCGCCTTCTCCTGCCCATCCCGACGCCGGCCGCCAAGGTAATGGGCCAGGTGGGCGACCTGCAGGTCAAGCTCCTGCCCTTCGTGCCTCCCCAGATCACCACCGACCAGGTCCTCCTGCTCGGGCGGGACAACATAGCCGATCCCGCCCTGCCCGGGCTGGGTGCGCTCGGCGTCGAGCCCACGCCGCTGGAGGCGGTGCTGCCGGGCTATCTCTGGAAATACCGCAAGGGCGGACAGTTCGCCGAGCCCGTTCCCACCCTGGACTGACCCGCCGCGGCCGCTCCGCCGTGGAAGTTTTTATTTGGAACGGGACGTCCAAAGATTAGAAGGGCGCGCCGGTCCTGTCAGGGCGTTCCCAGCCGACACCCGCGCCGGCGCTTCCGGACGAGGACGCTGGTTTGAGCTATGAGGAGCAGGGCGCGGCCGCCGCCGACGGCCGCCCGGAACCGAGCCCGATCGGCGCCCCGCCTGACGCACCGGCCCGCCCGGGCCTCCGGCG
>CAXUCS010000216.1:0-4854 GCA_964249365.1 uncultured Caulobacteraceae bacterium
CGCTTCAACAAGATGAAGGGCATGGGGCAGATCGTCAGCTGGTCGGTGCGCGACGAGAGCCTGCACTGCGAGGGCATGATCAAGCTCTACCACGCCTTCAACAAGGAGACGGGCGCGGTGACCAAGAGCGTCGCCGACGACATCGTCGACTGCTGCAAGACCGTGGTGGGGCTGGAGGACAAGTTCATCGACCTCGCCTTCGAGGCGGGCGAGGTGCAGGGCATGACGCCCGACGACATCAAGCGCTACATCCGCTTCATCGCCGACTGGCGGCTGCGCCAGCTCGACCTGCCGGAGGTTTATGGGGTGAAGGAGAACCCGCTGCCCTGGCTCCAGAGCCTCCTATCCGGCGTGGAGCACGCCAACTTCTTCGAGGCGCGCGCGACGGAGTATTCCAAGGCCGCCACCCGCGGCCAGTGGCACGGCCAGGCGGGCGTGTGGTCGGAGTTCGACCGGCTGATGAGCCGGCGCACGGAGAACACGCTTCCGGCCGAATAGGGCTCGCATCGGATCGCGGCGCCCGGCGTTCAGCCGCCTATGACGATCCCAGTCACCGACGTGCTCACGCCTGTGGGCGTCAAGATGGCCAAGGCGCCCTTCTCCGACACGGTGCTGGTCTGCGCCAAGTGCGCCAGGAAGTTCAAGGGCGCGGGCAAGCCCGTCGCCAAGGCGCTGAAGGCCGAGCTGAAGGGCCGCCGTTGGGGCAAGGTGCGGGTGGTGGAGACGCGCTGCTTCGACCTCTGCCCCAAGCGACGCCAGGTCCTGGCCAGCCACCGCACGCTCGCCGAACACCGCCTTCTGGTGGTGGAGCCCGGCTTCTCGCCGGAGGAGGCGCTGGTCCGCCTGCTCGGACCCCCGCGGGCGGAGGCGAGCGTCTAGGCGCGCCCGGTGACGGCTTGGCGCCCCTGCGGTGTAAGGTCCGGGCGGTGAAGGCCTCGACCGAGGCGATAGCCGTTTAAGTTTCTGTTAAGCTCATCCTGTGCAGCCTGCGCACGGGAGTTCGACATGACCGCGACTACTCCGCCACCCGCCATCGTTTCCGGCCAGATCGTCCGGCAGGGCGAGCTCACCCAGCCCGAAGCCACGGCGCACGCCCGCACGATCCAGACGGCCCTGACCAGCCTGGAACAGGCCATCCGGGACCTTCCGGAAGGCCCGGCCAAGGCCGGCCTGCAGTTCCGGGCGCTCCGCCTGCACAATGCCCTGGGGCGCGGCGGCCAGGCCCTGAACGACCACTTCCAGACCGCCCAGGTCTCCCCGGACTCGGCCGGCGGGGACAAGGACGGCGACGGCTAAGCCCAGAGAAGGACAGCGATGATCGGACCGGTCAGTCTCACCCTCGCCGGGGTCTGCGCCGGGACGGTCATCGTCACCCGCAGGAGCAGGGACCGGCTCGTCCCGGTCTTCGCCTGGTACGTCTCCACCGCCTTCGTGGCCAGCATGCTGGTCCACCTGACCCAGCATGGATCGGACCCGCGATCGACCGCGCTGATGTGGCTGGACTGCATCGGCCTCTACCTGGCGGGCCTGTCGGCCGTCTGCCGCTGGCAGCTGGTCCCCTGGCTCTGCGGCTTCCTCGCCTCCACCGCCTTGGAGTGCATGGCCCACATCGTCTATGTGCTCGGGCTGATAAGCGGCGATCAGCACACCCTGGCGCTCAACCTCCTGTTCCTCTGCCAGGTCTCCAGCCTCCTGCTCGGGCGGACCGCTCCGCCGGAGGAGGACCT
Source organism: uncultured Caulobacteraceae bacterium (assembly GCA_964249365.1). Classification (GTDB taxonomy): domain Bacteria; phylum Pseudomonadota; class Alphaproteobacteria; order Caulobacterales; family Caulobacteraceae; genus CAHJWH01. Next base: position 1,728 of record CAXUCS010000216.1, read on the forward strand.
GAAGGAGCCCTTCCTCGACGAACTGGCCCCGGCCTGAGGGCGGTCTCAAGGACCCTCCTCTTCCTCGTAGCTCATCAGCTCGGCCGGCTGGCAGCGGAGCTCGCGGCAGAGCGCCCCCAGTGTTGAGAAGCGGATCGCCACCGCCTCTCCGTCCTTCAGGAGCGCGAGGTTGGCCGGGCTGATCCCGACCCGGTCGGACAGCTCCGCCAGCGACATCCGCCGGCGGTGCAGCAGTTCGGCCAGGTGAAGTCGGACGCTCAAACGGTGAGCTCCGCCTCGGCGCGCAGGCGCGCGCCCTCGCGGAACACCTCCGCCAGCACGAAGACCACCAGGATGGCGAACCAGCCCGTGGCGTTCAGCGAGAACGGCCAGGGCTGCTCCAGCCGCACCAGCCAGCGCACGGCCAGCCGGACCAGGTAGCCGACCGACTCCAATCCCACCAACGCCAGTCCTATGGCGCGCAGCCGCCCCACATTGGCCGGATGGAACGGATCGCCGCGGATCAGGGTCGCCAGCACCCGCCGGACCTGGCTGAAGATCGCCAGCAGGATCGCCACATAGAACACCGACAGGGCGAGCAGGCCCGCCACCTTCGGGTCATCCCCCGAGAGCTGCGGCACGCCGGTGATGTGCAGGGCGACCGGGCTGAAGTGCAGGATGCCCTCGCCGAAGGGCGCCGCCAGCAGCAGGAGCGCCACCGCCGCCAGCTGGATGGCCACCAGCACCCATAACGCCGCGTGGACCACCTCCACCACCACCTTGAGGAAGCTCGACACCGAGCCCGGACCTAGCGCACGCATCCCCGCCTCCGCGCCGGCGGGCGCAAGCGCGCGGCACTCTGCCCGAAGCGGCCACCGCTGCGCCAGCGGCGCCTGCACCGACGAGGTGGAGAGATCGGGGTGGACCGGCGCGGCCGGCTGGGGCAAGGCGCGGGAGCCATGCCGCTCGCCCTCGTCCAAGGCTCCCGCCTGGTGGTCGCCACCCACAACCCCGGCAAGGCGGTGGAGATCGCCGCCCTGCTGGAGGACTGCTTCGACACGGTGGCGGCCGGCGCGCTCGGACTGGCCGAACCGGAGGAAACGGAGGCCACCTACGTCGGCAACGCCGTCCTCAAGGCCCGCGCGGCCGCGGACCGCGCAGGGCTTCCCGCGATCGCGGACGATTCGGGTATGTCGGTGGAGGCGCTGGGCGGACAGCCCGGCGTGCTCTCTGCGCGCGGGGCGGGCGAGCCGCGTGACTTCGCCGCCGCCATGGAGCGCGTCCGGCGCGAGCTGGAGGCGGTCGGCGCGCTCGAGGTGCCGCGCGCCGCCTACTACTGCGCCCTCGCGGTGGCCTGGCCGGACGGGCCGGTGCTGGCGGTGGAGGGACGGCTCGACGGGGAGCTGGTCTTCCCCGGCCGCGGGACCCGCGGCTTCGGCTACGACCCCATCTTCCGCCCGGACGGGCGCGCCGAGACGTTCGGCGAGCTCGATCCGGCGTTCAAGCACGCGACCAGCCACCGCGCCGTAGCCTTCGCGAAGCTGAAGGCCGCGCTGTTTTGACCGCTCCGGCGCCGCTCGGCGTCTACATCCATTGGCCCTACTGCGCGCGCGTCTGCCCCTACTGCGACTTCAACGTCCGGCGTGACCGGGGCCGCTCCGCAGCGGGCGAGACGCTGGTGGAGGCCATCGCCCGCGACCTCGCCAGCCAGGCGGCGCGCGCGGAGGGCGCCTTGGACCTGGTCTCCATCTATTTCGGCGGCGGCACGCCCTCGCTCATGCGCCCGGAGCACGTCGCGCGCCTGATCGGAGAGGTGCGCGCGCTGTGGCCCGCCCGCGGCGCGGTGGAGGTCACGCTGGAGGCCAACCCGCTGGACCTGCCGCGGCTGGACGCGCTGGCCGACGCCGGGATCGGGCGGCTGTCGCTCGGCGTCCAGGCCTTCGACGACGACCAACTCGCCTTCCTGGGCCGCGACCACGACGCGGCGGGGGCCCTCCGCGCGGTGGACGGGGCGCTGCGGCTCTTCCCCCGCGTGTCGCTGGACCTGATCTACGCCCTGCCCGGCCAGACGGTGGAGGCCTGGACGGCCGCGCTGGACGCCGCCGCCGGGCTCGGGGCCGAGCCCCTGGCCGCCTCCCCGCTGGGCGTGGAGCCCGGCACCGCCTTCGGCAGGGCGCACCGGCGCGGCGCCTGGCGGCTTCCCGATGACGGCGAGGCCGCCGCCTTCCACGACGCGACGGCGGACACCCTCCTGGCCAAGAGCTTTACGGCCTATGAGGTGTCGAACTTCGCCCGCGGCCCGGCCGCCCGCTCCCGCCACAACCTCGTCTACTGGCGCGGCGAAGCCTATGCGGGCGCGGGTCCCGGCGCCCACGGCCGCCTCCAGCTGGACGGGGTGCGCACCGCTACGGAAGCCGAGCGGTCGGTAAACGGCTACATCGCTCGGGTGGGCGCCCGCGACGTCGGGTGGAGCGTCCAGGAGCCGCTCTCACCGACGGAGACGCTGGAGGAGCAGGTGCTGCTGGGCCTGCGGGCCGAGGAAGGCGTGCCGCTCGATGTGCTGGATAGGCTCGGCCGCCGCGCCGCGCTCCCGCCGCTGATCGAAGGCGGATGGCTGCGGGAGGACGCAGGGCGGATGCACGCCACCGCATCGGGCCGCCTCCTACTCGACAGCGTGACGGGCGCGCTCCTCGCCTGAGCGGCGCGGGGACTCGAAGCTTGTCCGCAGTCTCCCCTTGGCTTCCCCGCGCGAACGGGGTGTTATCCCGCCGATGACGGCCGCCGCCGCGACGCCCGCGCCCCCACCGCCTCCGGAGGCGCCGCTGGCCGCGGGCCTCTATGTGGTCGCCACGCCCATCGGCAACCTGCGCGACCTCAGCTTCCGCGCCCTGGACGTGCTGGCGACCTGCGACCTCCTGCTCTGCGAGGACACCCGCGTCACCGCCAAGCTCCTGAACGCCTACGGGCTTTCCAAGCGGATGGAGCGCTACGACGACCACGTCGGGGAGCGCGCGCGCCCGGCGGTGCTGGAGAAGCTGGCGGCCGGAGCTCGGATCGCGCTCGTCTCCGACGCCGGCACGCCGCTGATCTCCGACCCCGGCTACCGCCTGGTGCAGGCGGCGCGGGAGCAGGGCTCCGCGGTCATCGC
>CAXUCS010000217.1:0-4833 GCA_964249365.1 uncultured Caulobacteraceae bacterium
GACCATGGCGACGGTCGTCGTGGTGGGCGCGATGATCGTCGTGTTCAACCTCGTGGTCGACCTCGCCTACGGCGTGCTCGACCCGAGGGTGCGGGCGGAATGAGGCTCAGTAGCCGAGCGCGCGGGCGGTGGCGCAGCGCGGGTGCGAACGCGCCAGCCGCACGTGGACGGCCCGGCTGAAGTTCTTCGCCTCGATGGAGCGCTGCACCCAGCGCGCGTCCGCCTCGCCGATCGGCTGGGCGCCGTGCCCGAGGTCCACGTCGAGCGCGGAGATCACCTCCAGCATCTGGGCGCCGCCCGTCTCCGCCCGGTTGTCGCTCATCAGCTTGGGCAGGGTGGCGTAGTAGTAGACCCCGAACATGCCCGAGCCGATCACCACCAGCATCAGCACATAGGCCAGCGTGTGCACGTTCCAGCCGAACTGGAAGCCCGTGTGCAGGGTGCCGACCACGATCAGCGACAGGCCCAGGTAGACGTGGGCGGAGGTCCAGGCCTTGAGGCTCCAGCGCCCGGGCGTGATCGCCCGCTTGCGTATGCCGAGCAGCGTCAGCCACACGATCAGGAGCGCGCCGACCGTGCCCAGCGTGTAGCCCAGCCAGTCGCCCCCGCTGTGGCGGGGCGAGGGATGGGTGAAGACGTAGGCGCCGATGGCCAGCGCGCAGAGCGCCAGCGCCACGCGCATGTAGAACTGGCCGTTGTAGAGCAGGAAGCTCTGGTGGCGCGCGCGCCCGCGTCCCTCCAGCGCCGGCGCGATCGGAGCCATGGCCTCAGCGGCCCTCGCTCATGTGCGCCACGCGCAGATAGGCCTCCGGCGAGACGCGGATGGCCGCGCCGGTCGGGCAGGCCCGCACGCAGGCCGCGCCGCCCTTGATGCCCTTGCACATGTCGCACTTGACCGCGTGCTTGATGGCCTCCCCTCTCTTCCTGGCCAGCTTGCGGTCGATCCAGTCGTGCGAGGCCTCGCCCGGACCGGGGCCGACGCCCAGCGTCAGCCAGGTAAGCAGCCCCGGCTTCTTGGGCGGGGTCTTGGCCCGCTGGATCACGCCATAGGGGCAGTTACGGGTGCAGTTGCCGCAGCCGATGCACTTCTCGTCGATATAGACCTCCCCGTCCGGCGCCCGGGTGATGGCGTTGGGCGGGCAGTCGGTCATGCAGTGGGGGTTCTCGCAGTGCCGGCAGGAGGTCGGCACGTGCAGGTGGGCGTAGGTGTGGCCCGCCTCCCGGTCGAGCCTGGAGATGCCGTCGTGGGCCTCCGCGCAGGCGGTCTCGCAGTTGTCGCAGCCGATGCAGAGGGTCTCGTCGATCAGGAGCGCGTCGGTCGCCTCCCCCATGCCCTGGCCGATCAGGAAGTCGGCGATGGAGGTGTACATGTCCACCACCGAGCCGTAGCTGGCCTTCTGCGCTTCCACGAAACCGTTGACCTCGCGCCGGGCGGCGGTCTGGTCCTGCACGCGCCGCGCGACGGCAGGGTCGGCGGCGAACAGCTCCTGGAACAGCGGGCCGGGCAGGACGATGGCCTCCGTCCGCACCGTGGCGCGCACGGTGGCGTTACGCCGCCCCTCGTCGAACAGGCTCATCTCGCCGACGTAGGAACCGGCGGGCACGTAGGAGAGGAAGACCTTCTTGCCCGCGATGGTCTTCTCCACCACCAGGCTTCCGGAGCGGATCACGAAGAGGTCGTGGCCGATCTCGCCCTCCTCGATCAGGCTTTCGCCCGCCTTGAGGACCTTGAGCTCGGCGGACTCCAGTATGTCCTGCAGGTGGCCGTGGGGCATGTCGGCGCCGAAGATGTTGCGCAGCATCCGCTCCACGCTGGTGCGGTCGACCGCGCGCTTCACCGGCGGCACGGTGGCGATCAGCTTGAGCGCCGCGGCGCGGGGGATCTCCGCCACCACCGTCCCGTTTGGGCCCGCATCCACCGTGGCCCCGCGCCGCCGGCCCGAGATCAGCCCGATCTCCCCGAAGATCTGGCCGGTCGGCAGGGGCACGGTGACCTTGGGGTTCTTGGGATCGACATGGACGGCGACCTCGCCCTCCACCACCGCGAAGAGCGAGGCGCCCATGTCGTTGCGGGTCATGATCCGCTCGCCGCGCTTGAAGCGGCGCACCGTCGCGTCCAGCATGAACTCGCGCATCTGGAGCGGCGAGACCGGGGCGAACAGCTCCACCCGGGACTGGAGGTAGTCGAGCTTGGCGCGAACGTCCGCGCCGGGCAGGGGCCCGAGCCGCTCCTCCAGGATCGGCTCGTCGGCGGGCTTCAGGTCCGCGTTGCCGGCGATGTGCTCGATGGCGTCATAGCCCTGGTTCATGCAGTGCTTGATCAGCGGATAGCCCGCCAGCGCCCCCACCACATAGACGCCGGGCGCCGTGCTGCTCTCGAACGAGGGGCTGAGCTGGGGGAAGGCGCTGGCGTCCGGGCCGGTGAAGGCCAGGCCGCAGCCTTCCACGAAGCGGCGCGGCGGCATGGAGCCCAGCCGCGCGATCACCCTCTGGCAGGGCAGGCTGACCTCGCCGTTGCGGGTGTCGACCAGCATGGTCCCGTCGGCCAGCGACTTGGCCGACGCCTCCGTCATGTAGTCGAGCCAGCCCTTGGACCGGTATTCCTCCAGGAGCGCCACATTGGCCGACTTGGCGCGGTTGAAGCCCGGATCGCGCTGGAGGAGGGTGACGGTGTTGCCGAGCTCGGGGTTGGCGAGGCCGAGCGCGTTCTCGATCCCCGCGTCGCCCCCGCCCATCACCACGATGTTCTCGTCGGAATAGGCGTTCGGATCGTCGAGCTGGTACTGGACGCAGGGGTCGTCGCCGCCGGGAAAGCGCACGCGGTTGGGGTTGCCCTGCACCCCGATGGCCATCACCACCGCGCCCGCCTCGATCCGGGTCTTGTCGGCGAGCTCCAGCACGAAGGCGCCCTTCTCGCCCGTGACGGCGACGACCTCGCTCATCATCCGGGCGTTGACCTTGCCGTCCTGCGCCTGGCGGCCCCAGACCTCCAGGATGTGCTCGCGCTTGCCGGCCTCGAAGGTCATGTCGCTGCGCAGCGCGAGCTGGCTCGGCGTGGCCATGACGTGCTTGCCGCGCTGGTACTTGAAGATGGTGTCCGACAGGTGGTCGGTCTTCTCCAGCAGGATGTGCGACATGCCGCGCTGCGCGGCGCGGGCCGCGGCGCTCAGGCCCCCCGGCCCGGACCCGACGATGGCGACGGCGTAGGTCTCGCCCATCCCTGAAGAGTTCCCCCGCGGGAGCGGCGACAACCGCCGCCGCGCCCGAAAACGCGCACGAACATGGCACGACTTCCACACCCCAACAACCGGGGCCGGGGCGCAGGCATTGCGACCTATAGCGCCTTGGCTCCACAGGCGTGGTTGTCTAGTGTCCACCAACAGCTTCGACGATCGATCCGGACTCGAAGCTTCGCGGGCGGTGGCCGGGGGGCTTGATGGCGGCGTGGAGGGCGCGGGCGGCGAAGGTCTTTGCTGTCGCCCTCGGCGCGTGCACGCTGCTCTTCGCCTATACAGTCCGGGCCGAACCGGCCCTGCCCCGCTTCGACGGCCAAGTCCACATGGGCGTGGCGACCTGCGCGGGCCCCTGCCACGGGCGCGAGTCGGCGCTGGGCGTGGCCGAAGGGCCGGCGATGCGCGGCAGCGAGATCGTGGTCTGGCAGGACCTGAACACGCTCCGCGGCAAGCATTCCCAGGCCTACAAGTCGCTGGAAGGCGCGCGCGGCCAGGATATAGCGCGCAAGCTCGGCCTCGGCGACGCCACGACCGCGCAGGAATGCCTGTCCTGCCACACCGACGATCCGGCGGGGGGCCGGCGCGGGGCACAGCTCCTCCGCTCGGACGGGGTGTCGTGCGAGGCCTGCCACGGGGGGGCGGGCGGCAAGTGGCTCGCCACCCACTATGCGCCGGGCGCCACCCACGCCCAGAACGTGGCCAACGGCATGTATCCGACGAACGAGCCGGTGGCGCGCGCGCGGCTCTGCGAAAGCTGCCACCTCGGCGCCTCGGCCGCCGACCAGTATGTCACCCACCGCATCATGGGCGCGGGTCACCCGCGCCTGACCTTCGAGCTCGAGCTCTTCACCGCGCTTCAGGCCCACCATTACGAGGACCAGGACTACAACCGGAGGAAGCCGATCCCCAACCGGGCCAAGGTCTGGGCGCTCGGCCAGGCCGCCGCCTTCCGGAGCGACCTGCAGCTCTACCTCGACAGCCCCCACGCGCACGCCGGCGTCTTCCCGGAGGAGACCTTCTACGACTGCCGCTCCTGCCACCGGCTGATCTCCGACAGCGACAGCTTCCGCTCGCACTGGCGGCCCAACCCCGGGCGGCCGGACGGCCCGGGCACCCCCGTCTTCAACGACGCCAACCTGATCGTGCTGATCGCCGCGGCCCGTACCGTCTCGCCGGAGCTCGCCGCCCAGCTCGACGCGCGCGGGCGGGCCTTCCACGCCTCCCTGCAGTCGGGAACGGGCGTGCGCGGGGCGGGCGAGGCCCTGATCGACACGCTGGACCAGGTGCAGGCGAGCTTCGAGCGGGCCAGCTTCAACCCCGAGCTCGCGCGCTCCATGCTGCGGGGCGTGGTCTCGTCCTCGCTGTCGGAGCGCTACACCACCTACGCCTCGGCCGAGCAGGCCATCATGGCGGTGGACAGCCTCAGCCGCACCCTGGCCGACGCCGGCCGGCCGCTGCCGCCCGCGCCGCCCAAGCCCGGGGCCCAGCCGGTCCTGGCGCTGAATGCGCAGCCCACGCAGGTGGCCGTCGCCAAGCCGCCGCAGTCGCCCGCCAAGGCCGAGATCGACGCGGCCTACAAGACGGTCGCCAACCCCAACAC
>CAXUCS010000218.1:0-4772 GCA_964249365.1 uncultured Caulobacteraceae bacterium
GGGTAGGGGTGGCGGACGCCGTCCGGGCCCTCGACCTCCACCCCGCCGCTTTCCGCCCGGTGCAGGTGGCAGGGCGTGATCGGCGCCTTGCCGTAGCCGCCCGGGATGTCGAGCACATAGGTCGGCTGGCAGAGGCCCGACACCCGCCCGCGCAGGGAGCGCACCAGCGCCTGGCCCTCCTCCAGGCCGAGCCGGAAGGCCGCGGTGCCGGGTGCAAGGTCGGGATGATGGAGGTAGTAGGGCTTGATCCGCGTCTCCACCATGGCGCGAAGCAAGCCCTCCAGCGTGGTCGGGTCGTCGTTGACGCCGCGCAGCAGCACCGTCTGGCCGAGGAGCGGAACCCCGGCAATCGCCAGCCGGGCGCAGGCGGCGCGGGCCGCAGGAGTCAGTTCGCGCGGGTGGTTGGCGTGCACGGCGACGTACACCGCAAGGCTCTCCGTGCGCAGCGCCGCCACCCGTTCGGCCGTGATCGCGTCGGGATCGACGACGGGCACGCGGCTGTGCAGGCGCACCACCTTCACGTGCGGGACGGCGCCGAGCCGATCCATCGCATCGCGGAGGCGACGAGCGGAGAGCACCAGGGGATCACCCCCTGTCAGGACCACTTCCCAGACCTCCGGATGGGCTGCGATGTAGGCGAAGGCCGCTTCCCGCTCGTCAGAGGTCAGGTCTCCCGCGCCGTCTGGTCCCACCACCTCCCGCCGGAAGCAGAAGCGGCAGTAGACCGCGCAGGTGTGGGTCAGCTTGAGGAGCACCCGGTCGGGGTAGCGATGCACGATCCCCTTCACCGGGCTGTGCGCCGCGTCGCCGATGGGGTCGCCATGCTCTCCGGGCGCCGTGATCAGCTCGGATGCGTGCGGCAAGAACTGGCGGGCGATCGGGTCGGGCGGGTCGAGCGCGTGGACCAGCTCCGCCATCGCCGGCGTGACTGCAACGGCGTAACGCGCCGCCACCGCCTGGAGGGCGGGAATCTCTTCGGGCGGAACGAGGCCGGCGTCGGCGAGATCGGTGGGGCTGCGGAGCGGTTTCAAGCGCCCGTCATCGCTGTGTTCCGCAGGCGAGGCAAACCGCAGGCATCAGCGGGTCTTCAGCGCCTGCAGCATCTCGCGACGCAGGATGGCGTTCAGCCGCGTCTGGTAGCCGCGCCCCTGCGAGCGCAGCCAGGCGAGCACGTCCGCATCGATGCGGACTGTGGTCGAGGTCTTGCGAGGCTTGTAGAAGTACCCCCGAACGCCGCCCTCCCAGACATCCGACGGCAGGATAGGCGCATCGCTGGTGTCGATGTCGTCATCGGACCGGTCAGCAAGGGCGGCCAGCTCGGCCTTCTGGGCGGACGTCAGCGGCGGAAGCGCCCCCAGCTCCACCGCGCGCCTAACGAGGCTCGTCCTCGTAGCGTCGCCGCTCGGAGCGGTCCGCCCTGCGTGCCGAGATGATCCGGACGATTTCGACTTCTGCTCCATCTTCACTAACCTCGTAAACCGTGTGGGCGACCAGCAGCAGAAGATAGCCGTCGACGAGGCCGAGCGTATTCCAGCGAGCCTCGCCGTCCTCCAGCCGATCCTGGACCGATAGGGCGAAGGGATCATCGAAGGCCCGCAAGGCGGTATCGAAGGTCAAACCGTGCTTGAGTCGGTTACCCTCCGCCTTGGCGGCGTCCCATTCGAACCGCGTCGTCAAGACGAAGTTGTTACTACAGTAGCCCGCTCCGCGCCAGCGCTCACGGCGCCCACAGCACCTCGTCTATCCGCTGCGCGCCCGTCGCCAGCATAACCAGCCGGTCGAAGCCGAGCGCCGCGCCGCTCGCGGGCGGCATGTGGGCCAGGGCCGCCAGCAGCTCCTCGTCCAGGGGGTAGCGGCCGCCGTAGAGCCGCGCCTTCTCGGCCATGTCGGCCTCGAAGCGGCGGCGCTGCTCGACCGGGTCGGTGAGCTCGCCGAAGCAGTTCGCCAGCTCCACCCCGCAGGCGTAGAGCTCGAACCGCTCCGCCACCCGGCCGTCGTGCGGGCAGGGACGCGCCAGCGCCGCCTCTGGCAGAGGGTATTCGTCCAGGACGGTCGGGCGGCCGATCCCCAGGTGAGGCTCGACCCGCTCCACCAGCACGCGGCTGAACACGTCCGACCAGCTGTCGTCGGCAGCCGTGCGCACCCCGGCGGCGCGGGCGGAGGCGGCCAGCGCCGCGGCGTCGGCCCGCCCGTCGGTGTCTAGGCTGCCGAGGAGGTCCACGCCGGCGAAGCGGTGGAAAGCGTCCGCCACCGTCAGACGCTCAGGCTCGGCGCGGGGGTCGCACTCGCGGCCGCGGAAGACGAACCGCGCGGTCCCGGCCGTCTCCGCCGCGAGACGCAGCAGCGCGGCGAGATCGGTCGTCAGCCGCCCGTAGGGCTCCCCGGCCCGGTACCATTCCAGGAGCGTGAACTCCGGATGGTGCAGCGCCCCCCGTTCGCGGTTGCGCCAGACCCGCGCCCATTCGCAGATGCGCCGCTCGCCGGCGGCGAGCAGCTTCTTGGCCGCGAACTCCGGCGAGGTGCGCAGGTAGCGGGCGGCGACCGCGCCGTCCGGCCCCATCATCTCGGTCGCGAAGGCGTGCAGGTGCGTCTCATTGCCGGGCGAGACCTGCAGCGCCGAGCTCTCCACCTCCGTGAAGCCCTGCGCGGCGAACCAGCTGCGGAACGCCGCGGTGATCCGGTTGCGCAGGAGGAGCCGCGGACGGCGCGCGACGTGGACGTCGGGCCGCCACCAGGCCGGCGTGGGCAGGGTCAGGCCTCCGGACGGGCGCGGGGGTGGCGCAATCGCCTGCAACCGCTATAGGTCGCGCCCATCCCGATCATCGGACCCCGCGGTGACGCACCTGGAGGCGTGGCCGAGCGGCGTCCGCCAACCAAGGAACAGAAGCCCGTGAAGGTCTCCGCCTCCTCGCTCCGCAAAGGCGCCGCCGTGGACATCGACGGCAAGCTCTACATCGTCCTTTCGGCGGAGAACATCCATCCCGGCAAGGGCACGCCGGTGACCCAGCTCGACATGCGTCGCATCTCCGACGGGGTGAAGGTCAGCGAACGCTACCGCACGACCGAGACGGTGGAGCGGGCGGAGGTGGACGAGCGCAACCACACCTTCCTCTACCAGGACGGCGACGGCTACCATTTCATGAACCCCGAAACCTATGACCAGCTGTCCGCCTCCGCAGAGCTGGTCGGGGGCGCGGCCGCCTACCTGCAGGACGGCATGACGGTGTCGCTGATGGTGCACGAGGGCGTGGCGCTGGCGGTGGAGCTGCCGCCGCGCGTGACGCTGGAGGTGGTGGAGACCGAACCGGTGGTGAAGGGCCAGACGGCGTCCGGCAGCTACAAGCCGGCGGTGCTCTCCAACGGCGTGCGTTCCATGGTGCCGACCTACATCACCGCGGGGACCCGCATCGTGGTGATGACGGAGGACGGCAGCTACTCCGAGCGCGCCAAGGACTGACGCGCCCGGACGCGCCGGTCAGGAGGTCTTGGCCTCATAGGCCTTCACCGCCGCCAGCGTGTTGGCCACGTGGTCCTGCGGGTTCATGTTGGAGTAGGCGTAGATCACCCGGCCGCCCGGTGCGATGACGTAGGAGGTGCGGCTCGCGAAGCCGACCATCGGGATGGTGGAGCCGTAGGACTTGGCGACCGAAAGCTTCGGATCGGCGCCGACTGGGAACTTGCTCTGGCACTCCGACACCGAGAACTTGTTCAGCTTGGCGATGTCGTCGTGGCTGACGCCGATCACGGTGGCGTGCAGCGCCTGGTACTGCGGCATGGCGGTGGCGAAGGCGTGCGCCTCGGCCGTGCAGCCGGAGGTGAAGGCCGCGGGGTAGAAGTAGAGCACCACCGGCCCCCTCTTCAGGGCCTCGGCGAGGTGGAAGGTGAAGGGGTGGCCGCCGAGCGTCGCATCCACCGTGAAGTCCGGGGCCGCGGCCCCGACCGGCAAGGCCGCCATCGCGGGCGCCGCGAGGAGGGTGAGCGCCGCCGCGCCGGCCAGCATACGCTTCATCTTCGGACCTCGATCCCCGTGTTTGCGGCGCGACCGTGAGGCCAGCGGACCTCGGGGTCAACCTGGGCGTAGCGCCCGCGCCGCGGCGTAGAGCGCCAGGCCCACCAAGCCGCCCACCAGGGTCCCGTTCAGCCGAATGTACTGCAGGTCGGGGCCGACCAGGAGCTCCAAGCGCGCCACCGCGCTCTCGGCGTCCCAGCCCTCAATGACCTGCGCGACGAAGCGGCCGATCTCGTCGCGGCGGGGTGCAAGCGTTCGCCGCACCAGAGCGCGGGCGGCGACGTTGAGCGTCCGCTGCACGCCTTCGTCCCCGGCGAGCCAGGCGCCGACCCGTCGGATCGCGGCGGCGAGCCCGCGTTCCAGCGTCTGCGGGTCCAGCGCGCCGGTCCTCAGCCCTTCGCCGAGCTGGCGGCCCACCCGGGCGATCTCGTCGCCGACCTGCGGGTGGGCGAGCAGCCGCTCCTTCAGCGCCTCGGCCTGGGCCTGGACCTCCGCATCCTCGGCGAGGCGTCGTATCCAGCCTTCCACCCAGGCCGCCAAGCCCGCGCGCCAGGGGTGCTGGGGCTCGCGGATGTCGGAAAGGAGTTGGACGAGCCCGGCGGTGATCCGGCCGGCGATGGCGCGGTCCACCCAGCCGTGCAGCCACCGCCAGGACTGCGCCTGCACCTTCTCTAAGACTACCTCCTGGTGCTCGCGCAGGTAGTCGCCCAGCCGTTCGGCGCCCCAGTCCACCAGCCGTTCGCCCCCGCCGCCACGCCCGGCG
>CAXUCS010000219.1:0-4753 GCA_964249365.1 uncultured Caulobacteraceae bacterium
ATCCTCCTGAACGGGGCGGTGGCCGAGCCCATCCGCCGCCTCGCCCGCGCCGCCGACAGCGTGCGGCTGTCGCGCGCCCGCGCTATCTCCCTGCCCGACATCGGCGCGCGGCAGGACGAGGTCGGCGACCTCGCGCGCTCCCTGGACGCCATGACCTCCGCCCTGACCGCGCGCATGGACGCCATCGAACGTTTTGCGGCCGACGTCAGCCACGAGATCAAGAACCCGCTGACCTCCATGCGCTCGGCCCTGGAGACCATGGAGATCGTGCCGCCCGGGCCCGGTCGCGAGAAGCTGGCCGCGCTCCTCAAGGCCGACGTGACCCGGCTCGACCGGCTGATCACCGACATCTCCAACGCCTCGCGCCTGGATGCGGAGCTGTCGCGCGACAATCCGAGAAGCCTCGACCTCGCCCGCTTCCTCGGCGACGTGGTCGGGCTGTACCAGCTGCAGGACGGGGCGGGCGTGCGCCTGGTGCTGGCCGAGCCGCAGGCCAACTACCGCGTCGCCGGGCGCGAGGGGCCGCTCGGACAGGTCTTCCGCAACCTGATCGACAACGCCCGCTCCTTCAGTCCGACCGACGCAGAGGTGCGCGTCCGCCTCAAGCCCCTGCGCCGCGAGGGTCAGGCGCTCGTCGTCGCGGAGGTGGAGGACGACGGCCCCGGCGTACCCCCGGAGAACCTGGAGAGCATCTTCAACCGCTTCTACACCAACCGGCCCAAGGGGAGCCGGCCGGGCGGTTCGGCCTTCGGCGGGCATTCCGGGCTCGGCCTGTCCATCGCACGCCAGATCGTGGAAGCGCACGGCGGACGGCTGCTGGCAATCAACCGCCCCGGTGCGGACGGGGAGGTTGAAGGCGCGTCCTTCCGGGTGGAGCTGCCCGTCGCGCCCGCCGGGCGGGGATGATCCTTCACGCCGGCCTCCTCGCGCGCCGTCACGGCGGCCGATGGCGCAGCGTGCTGCTGCGCGGCGCGTCCGGAGAGGGCAAGAGCGACCTCGCCCTGCGCGCGCTCGCCGCCGGCTGGCGCCTCGTCGCCGACGACCGCGTGACCTTGTGGCGGAGCGGCGGGCGGCTCTACGGCGCCTCCCCCCAGCCGCTCAGGGGCCTGATCGAGGCGCGAGGCCTCGGCGTGGTCGGGGAGCCGGCGCTGCCCTTCGCCGCCCTGGCTCTGGTAGTGGACGCCTGCGCCACGCCCGAACGGATGCCGGACGCCGCGGAGGTCCGGCTCCTGGGCATGACGTTGCCGCTCCGCACCCTGGCGCTGCGGGAGGCCTCCTCGCTCGCCAAGCTGGAGCGGGCGCTGGCCGGTGCGCTCGGCGGCCACCTTTGACAGCGCGGGCGGCCACGCTATCAAGCGCCATGTGCAGGCGTGGGCCGGCGGAGCCCGTGCACGGGCTCCGCAAGGGAAGGGCATGATCGGGCTGGTGATCGTCACCCACGGCCGCCTCGCCGAAGAGTTCCTCGCGGCCATGGAGCATGTGGTGGGGCCCCAGCAGGGGGTGCGCGCCATCTGCATCGGCCCGGAGGACGACATGGAAGGCCGCCGCCGCGAGATCGTGGAGGCCGCCCGCGCGGTGGACGGCGGGGGCGGGGTGATCCTGCTCACCGACATGTTCGGCGGCACCCCCTCCAACCTCGCCATCTCCGCCATGGACGAGGCGCATGCGGAGGTGATCGCGGGGCTGAACCTGCCCATGCTGATCAAGCTCGCGAGCGTGCGCGGGCGCGAGGACCTGCCCGCCTGCGTGCACTGGGCGCAGGAAGCCGGCCGCAAATACATCTCCGTCGCCTCCTATGTTCTGGCGGGCGAGAAGTGAGGGGCGCGCCCGTCAGGCGGACCGTGGAGATCATCAATGCGCGGGGGCTGCACGCGCGGGCTTCGGCCAAGTTCGTCAAGGCGGCGGCGCAGTACGACGCGGCCGTCCACGTCACCCGCGACGGCCAGACGGTGGACGCGCAGTCGATCATGGGGCTGATGATGCTGGGCGCCGGCCCGGGCTCGGTGCTGGAGATCACCGCGGAAGGCCCGGATGCGGAGGCCGCGGCCGAAGGCCTCTGCCAGCTCGTCGCGGACCGCTTCGACGAGGACCGCTGACGGCGGAGAGCCCCCCTTCCACCATGCTTCGCTGGCCCCCTCCCCCGGAAGGGGAGGATCGGCTAGGAGATGCTCCCCTTCGGGGGGAGCTGTCGGCGAAGCCGACTGAGGGGCCGACGGCGCTATATGACCCTGCAGATCCACGACACGCTCCGCCGCGAGAAGGTCGCCTTCACCCCGCGCGACCCCGGTCGTGTGACGCTCTACGTCTGCGGACCGACGGTCTACAGCTACGCCCACATCGGCAACGCCCGCCCGGCGGTGGTGTTCGACGTGCTGTTCCGGCTGCTCCGCCACCGGTACGGCGAAGGCGAGGTGGTCTACGCCCGCAACATCACCGACGTGGACGACAAGATCAGCGCGGCGGCGGAGCGCGAAGGCGTTCCCTTCTCCACCATCACCGAGCGCTTCGCCGCCGTCTATGACGCCGACATGGCGGCGATCGGCGTGCTCCGGCCGACCATGGAGCCGCGCGCCACCTCCTATGTCCCGCAGATGATCGAAATGATCTCGGCGCTGCTGGCGCGCGGCCACGCCTACGAGGCCGAGGGCAACGTCCTGTTCGACGTCGGGAGCTTCCCCGCCTATGGCGCGCTTTCAGGCCGCACGCTCGCCGACCTGGTCGCCGGCGCCCGCGTGGAGGTGGCGAGCTACAAGAGGAACCCGGCCGACTTCACTCTCTGGAAGCCCTCCAAGCCGGGCGAGCCGGTGTGGGACAGCCCGTTCGGCCCGGGGCGCCCCGGCTGGCACATCGAATGCTCCGCCATGATCGAGAGCGAACTCGGCTTGCCCGTCGACATCCACGGCGGCGGCCATGACCTCATCTTCCCCCACCACGAGAACGAGATCGCGCAGGGGGTCTGCGCCCACGGCGGCGGCGAGTACGCCCGCTACTGGATGCACAACGGCTTCCTGACCCTGGACGCCGAGAAGATGTCCAAGAGCCTGGGGAACGGGCTCCTGGTCCACGACCTTCTGGGGCGGGTTCCGGGCGAGGTGGTGCGCTGGGCGCTCCTGTCCGCCCACTACCGCGCGCCCCTGGATTGGACGGGCGATCTCCTGGAGCAGTCGCGCCGCACGCTCGACCGTCTCTACGACGCCAAGCGCTTCCTGGCCGGGCACGACCGGGGCGGGCGCGCCGCTTCGATCGAAGCCGAGCCCCATCAGGGCGTGGTCCAGGCGCTGGAGGACGACCTGAACACGCCCCTGGCGCTCAGTCTATTCGGCAACTACGTCCGCGACGTCCGGCTGCAGGTGCAGAACTCCGGCAGCGCTCAGGAGCAGGCGCCCGAGGCGCTGGCCAGGATCGCCGCCACCGCCACCCTCCTGGGCTTCCTCCAGGAGGAGGCGGACGCTTGGTTCAAGGGCGGCGCCGACGATGACCTCTCCGCCCGCGTAGAGGCCCTGATCGCCGCCCGCGCCGAAGCCCGCCGCGCCAAGGACTGGGGCGAAGCCGACCGCCTCCGCGCCGAACTGGCCGAGCTGAAGGTCGAGGTGCTGGACGGCCCCGGCGGCGCGGCGACCTGGCGGCTCAAGGGCTGAACACCCCCCGCCGCCGTCAGGCCGGCCGCGGAAGCGGCCGAAGCCCGAGCCAGGCGTTCAAGGGCGGGATACGCCGCAGGACGAGCCGCTCGACGACCAGCACGAGGATGAGCGTCAGGCCGAACAGAGGGAGCAGGAGGCCGAGCACGACCACGATTGCGAGCAGCCCCCCGGAGAAGCGCGGCCGGCCGGCGGGGAGCGGCGCCCCGACCACGCCGCCGGGACGCCGGCTCCACCACAGCACCACGGCGCTGATGCTGGCGGTGACGAGGCTCGCCGCGGTGAAGAGGGCGAGCAGCTGGTTGGGCCAGCCGAACAGCTGCCCCTCGTGCGCGGCCACGCCTACGCCGACCGCCTTGTCGACCCAGTTCCGCCGGTTGAAATCTTCCCGCCGGAGCACGCGACCGCTGGCGCCGTCGAGCTCCAGCGTCACCCGCCTGGGTCGGTCCTGCGCGTCCGAGCGCCCGTGCCAGGCGCCCCGGGGCGCCAGGGGCGGGCTGACCAGGACGGGATAGGCGAGGTGGAGCGCGGCGACCGCGGGCGCCACCCGGTCGATGGCGGCGTAGGCCCCGGGCGGCAGGACCGGTACGGCACGATGCATCCCCGCCATGTCGGCGTGGTCCATGCCTGACGTGGCGTCGGAACGGACGACCTCCTGCCCGGCGAGGCTGCCGGCCGACAGAGCCGCGCGCTCCGCCAACTCGTCGCTGCGCCCCGTGGTCCAGTCCTGCCGCACGCTCGCCGCCCCCGCGAGCTGGCGCACCTCCTTGAGGTAGCCGCCCCAGCTCTTCGCCCACGGCAGGCCGCTGGCGATCAGGAACAGCGCCAGGGCGGAGACCCAGACGCCCGCCGTGGCGTGGAGGTCGCGCCAGAACAGCCGCCGACCCCGGCCCAACCGCGGATAGAGCACGCCCGCCAGCCCCTGCGCGCCCCGCGGCCACCACAGGTAGAGGCCCGTCAGGATCATCACCACGGCCCAGGAGGCCGCCAGCTCCACGAGCATGGAGCCGCGATCGCCAAGCAGGAGCTCGCCGTGGAGGCGGAAGACCAGCTTCATGAAACGGTCGTCCTCCCGCACCGCCTTGAGCGGGCGCAGCGTCACGGGGTCGATCCAC
>CAXUCS010000220.1:0-4750 GCA_964249365.1 uncultured Caulobacteraceae bacterium
GTAGATCTCCTCCGCCCCCGCCTTGTCCTCGAAGATGAACTCGTTGGCCACGCTGCCGGACGGATGGCTCATGGTGCGCCAGCCCGCCTGGCTGAGCTTGGGCGGGGTATCATAGGGCTGCTTGTTCTGGCCGTTGTAGATGCAGGCCACCACGATCGGCCGGTCCGGGTCGCCTTCCAGATAGTCCACCAGCACCTCCATGCCGATGCGGGGCACGAACTGCGCCCCGATCTGGCCCCCGGCCCACTGCTGCGCCACGCGGAGCCAACAGGTGGAGGCGCCCGCATGGTCCCAGTGGAAGCGGACCTGGATGCGGCCGAACCCCTCCGGATCGGTCTGGTCGGTGACCACGCCGGTCTGGGGCCCCTTCACGGTCGCCTTGGGCGTGGACTGGGCCGGGCGGTAGGTCTGGTCGCTCGGCACGGCGGAAAATCGCTGGTCGTAGCGAGGCTCCCCCTCCTCAAGGCCCCAAGGGTCGAAGGCGTCGTGGGAGACCGACTTGACCGCGATGCGCCGCTCCTGGGGCGACAGGCGTTGGTCGTCGATCTCGAAACGGGCGCCAGGGCTGAAGCCGACATAGCGCCCCGTGCCCTGCACCAGGAGCGATCCGGACTCGTGGCCTTCCATCGACAGCTTGGAAGCCCGGCGAACCTCGTCGGGCGTGTAGCCGCCGCTGGCGGGCCAGTTGTACTGCTGGGAAGGCTTGGCGGCGTAGCTGGACCGGGTGGCCGTCTTGGTCGGTGTCAGGTTGGTCGGCTTCTTGAAGTCGTAGTCGTTGGTGAGCGCGTTGCCGGTGGCCGCGGCGTAGGAGGTCGAGACGTCCTTGAGACCCGGATGATGCGGCCCCTTGCGGTAGGACACCGACAGGGGCGAACCGTCGAAGAAGCCCGACGGGTCGTCGGCCATGTACATCTTGTGCTTATACTGTCCCGCGTCCTCATCATATTTGAAATAGTAGAAGACGCCCTCGCTCTCCATCAGCCGATTGATGAAATCATAGTCCGTCTCGGCATATTGTACGCAGTACTCCCGGACCGTGTTGACGTTCATGACCTTGCTGTCGTCGAAGGCGATCTGGTGCTCCGAGAGGATCTGGGCGACGACCTGTTTAGCGGTCTTGTCGGCGAAGATGCGGTTGTCCTTGTTCAGCCGCGTCCCGGCGAGCGAGGCGGAGACGAGCAGCGAGAAGGTCACATAGCCGCCGCGCTGGTAGACGTGGTCGAACCGCACGCACTGGCCGTTCACCATGCGCGGCGAGTCGTCTGAAAGGCCCATGACCCAGGTGATCGACGCTCCGACCCAGGTGGAGGCCGGAGGAATGTCACCCTGGGAGCGGAGCGTCAGGCGAAACTCGAAGGGTGCGGAGAGCTTCTCCTCACCTTCCAGCTTGAACAGAAAATAGTTCTGGACCGAGCCGGGACTCTCGAGGAGCTTGAGGAAGTTCTTCGGATCGCGGCCAGAGTCCATAGCCTACTCGCATGTTCGCAACGGAGCCTGGGCGTACCCGGGTCCGGCGAAGCGGGCCCGGGTACGCGGCGGCCCCTGCGGGCCGCAGGGCTCCGACCTTACGAACCCGCCGCGGTCATGAAGTCGAAGCTGCCGCGCTGGGCGGCCATCGGCTTGCCGCTCGAGTCGGTGGAATACTGGCTGATCTGCACCTTGGTGAAGTTCAGCGACACGTTCTCCATCGGCTCGTGCTGTCCCTGGGACCCGGACGTGTTGTAGGCGGAGGTGATGACGTTGGTCATCGTGTATTCCATGTACTTGTCCGAACCGCCGCTGGCGGACGGCATGGTCACCGCCAGCACCGCCGTCGGGATGGTCGCGCCGTTCATGGAGTCGAGCATGAACTTGGCGCTGGTCTGGTCCTGCTTCTTGACCAGATGGATGTCGCCGGGCGTCACCTTGCCCGCGCTCATGCGGTTGGTGGAAGAGCCGACCGTGGTCTGCACCGGAACGGAGAAGCCCCAGCTGTAGGACTCGACCTCGATCCAGCCGACGTATTGCCCCTTGGTCACGTTACCCGTGAAGCCGTCCAACTTCAGATAGGCCGCCATGAACCTCTTCCTCTTGCGATCAGATGGGACGCCGGGCCGTCCCCCGAACGCCTTCCAGCACGATGGGCGCCAGCCGCGGGCTGCCGACGATCATTCTATTTGATAGCTGAACTCGCCGCCCTCGTCGACAGCCAAGGTGATGGTTTTGGTTGGCTTTTGTTCGATCATCCTCGACAACATTCGGCTGGCCAGCGCCGGCGTGACCGTCTGGCCCAGAATAGCCTCGATGTTGCGCGCCCCACTTTGGGTTTCGGTGCAGCGCGCGGCGATGGCGTCCGCGGCCTGCGCGGACCAGTCGAACCGGGCCGCGTAGCTCCCCGCCACGCGGGCGCGTACGCGACCGAGCGCCAGTTCCACGATCTCGCGGATGATCTCCGGCGGCAGGGGCGCATAGGGCGCCACCGACACGCGTCCCAGGAACGCCGGCTTGAAGGTCTTCAGGAGTTCGGGCCGCAGCGCCTGGGCCAGACCCGCGGCGTCCGGCAGGGCGTCGGGATCGGCGAACAGCTTCTCGATCGTCTCCGTCCCGGCGTTGGATGTCATGATGATCAAGGTATTGCGGAAGTCGATGTCGCGCCCCTGCCCGTCCTTCAGCTGGCCCTTGTCGAACACCTGGTAGAAGACGTCCTGCACGCCGGGGTGCGCCTTCTCCATCTCGTCCAGCAGGAGCACGCCGAAGGGCCGCCGCCGCACCGCCTCGGTGAGCACGCCCCCCTCGCCGTAGCCGACATAGCCCGGCGGCGAGCCGACGAGCATGGAGACCTTATGCTCCTCCTTGAACTCGCTCATGTTGATGACCGTCAGCGCCTGGGAGCCGCCGTAGAGAAGGTCGGCCAGCGTCAGCGCGGTCTCCGTCTTGCCGACGCCGGAAGTGCCCACGAAGAGGAACACGCCGAGCGGCTTGTTGGGATCGGCGAGGCCGGCGCGCGCCACCCGCATCGTTTCCGCCACCGCCTCGATCGCGCGCGGCTGGCCGCGGATGCGCTCGCCCATGCGATCGGCGAGGTTCAGCACGCCCTTGACGTCGTCGGAGACCATGCGGCCGACCGGTATGCCGGTCCAGGCCGCCAGCACGTCGGCCACCGCGTTCCTGTCCACCACGTCGAAAAGGAGCGGATGCTCGCCCTGCAGCGCCACGAGTTCGGCACGAAGCTTCAGGAGATCGGCCCGGGCCTCATCGCCCCCCGCCTTGTCCTCGGCCGCATGGGCGGCGTGCAGCGTCTCGCGCTGCGCCGCCAGCCGGTCGATCAGGCTTTTCTCTTCCGCCCAGCGCCCTTCCAACACCTGCAGCTCGGCCTCGGCGGCGGCTTGGGCGGCCTCGCGGTCGGCGAGCGTCTCGGCATGGTCGCCGCCTCCCGCCTGCTCGCGCTGGAGGATGCGGATTTCGACCGCGAGTTGCTCGATCCGCCGCCGCGCGTCCTCCACCGGCGCGGGCGTGGCGGCGCGGCTGACCGCCACCCGCGCCGCGGCGGTGTCCAAGAGGCTGATCGACTTGTCCGGCAGCTGGCGGCCGGAGATGTAGCGGTGGGAGAGCTTCACGCTCGCCTCCACCGCCTCCTCCAGGATGCGCACGCCGTGGTGGCGTTCCAGCGGGTCCACCATGCCGCGCATCATCAGGATGGCGGAGGCCTCCGAGGGCTCCTCCACCTTCACCACCTGGAAGCGGCGGGTGAGCGCGGGGTCCTTCTCGAAATACTTCTTGTATTCGGCCCAGGTGGTGGCCGCGACCGTGCGCAGCTCGCCGCGCGCCAGGGCGGGCTTGAGGAGGTTGGCGGCGTCGCCCTGCCCTTCCGCGCCACCGGCGCCGACCAGGGTGTGCGCCTCGTCCACGAACAGGATGATGGGCGCAGGCGAGGCCTTGACCTCCTGGATCACCGACTTCAGCCGGTTCTCGAACTCGCCCTTCACGCCGGCTCCGGCCTGCAGGAGCCCGAGGTCCAGCGTCAGCACCCGCACGGGCTTGAGCGACTCGGGCACGTCGCCAGCGACGATGCGGAGCGCAAATCCCTCCACCACCGCGGTCTTGCCGACCCCGGCCTCGCCGGTGAGGATCGGGTTGTTCTGCCGCCGCCGGCTCAGGATATCGATGATCTGGCGAATCTCGCCGTCGCGGCCCAGCACGGGGTCGAGCTCGCCGGAGCGGGCCCGCGCGGTGAGGTCGATGCAGTACTTCTCCAGCGCCTGCCCCTTGGCCGCGGCCGTGGCGTGAGGCGCAGGCGGCGTCGCACCCTCCTCCCCGCCCGGCGCCGGACCGTCCCGCGCCGCGATGATGGACGGGAGGTCGTCCGTCAGCTTGCCGGGCGCGATCAGCTCCAGCTGCCGCGAGCTCTCGCGGGCCTGCGGCGACAGCTCGTCGCTGGAGAGGAGCGCCAGAAGCAGGTGGCCGCCGCGCACCGCGTCGGCCCCATACTGCAGGCTCGCCAACAGCCAGGCCTCGCGGACCAGCTTGACGAGGGTCGGCGACAGGGCCGGGGCCCGCCCGTTGCCCGTCTTCATCCGGTCGAGCGCGCGGTTCAGGTCGGCCTCCAGCCGTCCGGCGTCGATCGCATAACGCTGCAGGATCGCGGCGACGTCGCCGTCCCCCGGCTCCATCAGCTTCAGGAGCCAGTGCTCGATCTCGACATTGTAGTGGGTGCGCGAGAGCGTCAGCCCTGCCGCGGCCTCCAGCGCCTCGTCGGCGATCTGGACGTGAT
>CAXUCS010000221.1:0-4744 GCA_964249365.1 uncultured Caulobacteraceae bacterium
CGATCTACGCCTCGGCCCTGGAGGAGCCCGCCGCGGCGATGGCGCTCGAACGCCTGGCCGAGGCGGCCTCCACCCGCCGCACCTGCCTCCTCTGCTACGAAGCCGACGCCGCCGGCTGCCACCGCGCGGTGCTCGGCGAGCGGCTGCGGGGAGCGGGAGGGGTGGAGGACCTGTGACGCCCGAGCCGGGCCGCGCCCGCTTCCGGACCCTGTTCGTCTCCCGCGAGCAGCTGTTCTCGCTCGGGCGCGACAGCCTCTCCGGCGAACCCTACCTCGCGATCCCGGTCGCCAACCGCATGACCGACTACGAGGAATACTACCGCATCACCCCCGACCAGCTCACCGCCTTCCAGGCGGACCTCCCCGCCGCCCGCGCCTTCGCCGACCAGTGCCGCGCGCGACGCCACGACACCCTCCTGATCCTGAAGCCCGGCGCGGACAGGGGAGAGCCGTGGCAGGTCTGAGGAAAGGCTCGCCCCCTCCCGCGACAGGAACCGCGTAGGGCTGCCCTTGCAACCGGGAGGAGCATGCGCTCCACTCCAGTCGCGCGGAGGAACGTCGATGCAGCCGACCTATGTGACGGTCATGGCCGTTTTCACCCAGCAGACGAGATACACCGTCCCGCTGTTCCAGCGGCCCTACGTCTGGACGCGCGAGGATCAATGGGACCCTTGTGGGACGATCTGAGGGCCGTGGCCGAACGCGTGCTCGCTGCAGACGGTCGGCCGATCGCCTCGCACTTCCTGGGCACGGTGGTGCTCGAACAGGCGCGCAATCTCACGGGCAGTCTACCGCGCCGGGAGATCATCGACGGCCAGCAACGGCTCACGACCTTGCAGATCGCGCTGAAGGCCGTGGAACACGCCCTCGAATCGACCAAAGCCGACGTGGTCGGCGACGAGAAGGCGGAACGCGCCATCGACATAGCCCGCCGTCAGATCGCGCCACTGACGGAGAACCCGGCGTATGCGGAGCCGGACGAGCGTTACAAGGTGTGGCCCACCAACGAGGACCGAGCCCCGTTCCGAGCGGTCATGGACTCCACCCCGTCCGTAGGGCTGGGCTTGCCGGCTGTGAGGATGGCGGAAGCCTACCGCTACTTCCGGGTCGAGTGCCAGGCGTGGCTCGGGCGTGACAAGAGGGCCGAGCGCGCCGCCGCCCTGGCTAGCGCTCTGAAGGACTATCTCAAGCTGATCGTTCTTGACTTGGACCCGGAGGACGAGCCGCAAGCCATCTTCGAAACGCTGAACGCACATGGTACGCCGCTTCTTCCAGCGGACCTGATCAAGAATTGGCTGCTATGGGAGGCCACCCGACAGAAGCTCAACGTGCAAGCTTTGTACGAGGCCTTCTGGAGACCCTTTGACCGCGATTTCATGCATTGGCGGGAGAAGATCGGCACGGGTCATGCGGCAAGGCCAAGGATCGACACCTTCCTGCAGAACTGGCTGTCGTGCCGCACGCATAGGGCCGTAGCGCCCAAGCATCTTTACAATCAATTTCTCGATTACGTTCAAGATCAGGCCGCCCTTTCTCCCGGCGCGCTGCCGGACGTTCAGAAGATCATGAGCGGCATAGCTAAGGATGCCGAGCGGTTCCGTTACATAGAGCAACCGGTAGGGAATGCCCGGTTCGACACCTTCCTGCGCAGATTGAAGACGTTGGATATCGTGGTGTTCTACCCCTTGCTGCTGGCCGTTCTCGGCCGCGAAGGTTCGGACCAGAAGGACCGCGATGACATGGCGGTAGCGCTTGAAAGCTTCCTTGTGCGTCGGATGGTCTGCAATGAGCAGACACGTGGGTACGGTACGCTGGTCCTGGCCTTGCTGGAGAAGCTCGCGAGGGCGCCCGAAGGCCGTGAGGCCGCTCCGACCCTGATCGAGGCGCTGGCGGCTCACGACGCCGCTGCGAACGCTTGGCCGAGCGACTCGCGACTGCAGGACGATTGGTCCTCCCGGCGCTTCTACGGCTACTACCGCCGTGATCGCGTGCTCATGATCCTTCGCGCGATCGAGGAGCGGCTGCAGCGCGACCACGTAAAATCCGAGCCAATCCTGTCCTTCGACTACAGCAAGCTTGAGATCGAGCATCTCATGCCACAGGAGTGGGAAGAGCACTGGCCATTGGACGCCACGGTAGCCTCACGGGATGAGCGCAACTGGCTCGTGCAGACGATCGGTAATCTGACGCTGGTCGGCGCTAAGCTGAATAAGTCGATGAGCAATGGCCCGTGGACCGCTGCACAGGGCGCACCATGCAAGACCGCGGGGCTTGATGAGCACAGTAAGCTGGAGCTTAACGCCGCCGTTCTCGGAAAATATCCGGACGCCTGGAACGAGAACGCTATCCGTCAGAGAACGCGTGACCTTTTTGAGGTGGGTCGGCGCGTTTGGCCGTCCGCTGGCGAGCTGAAGGCTAAGATCACCCGGGAAGCCGAGGCAACGGACGCGCCACCTTCTAATTTTACAACAGCCTAGCCCTTGTGGAAGAAGCTGTAGATGCGGTTGGCCAGCGCCTCGTTCACCTCGTCCACCTTGGCGAGGTCGGCGGCCGAAGCCCGCGAGACGCTGCGGGCTGAGCCGAAGGCGTGGAGGAGGCGCGCTTCCTGGCCGGGCCGACGCCTTCGAGCTCGTCCAGCGGGTTCCTGGCTATGTCGAGCTTGCGCCTTACCGATGGGCGTCAGCGCGCTGGTGCTGGTGACCTGCCGAATGTCCAGGTAGGGTTGTGTGGATCGGGAGGGGGCATGGCGTTCGCCGTTTCCGCGTCGGGACCGCCCTTGCTGCGGGCGGTCGTGTTCATCCCGTTGGCCGTCGGCCTGCTCGTAGCCGCCGCCTTCGCCGCTGGAGGCGCCCAGGCGTTCGTGCGGCAGTCGGAGGCGGCGGACGGCGTGGTGACGCGGCTCCTGGCGGGGCCGAGCCATCCGGAAATCCGCTTCGTCACGGCGGCGGGTCAGACCGCGGTCTACCCGCAGGGCGGCCTGGTGGGCGGCTACAAGGTCGGCGAGGCGGTCCGGGTGCGCTACCGGCCTGCGGACCCCCGCGGATCGGCGTGTGTGGACCGCTGGCCGGCGATCTGGGGCGGGACGCTGCTGCTGCTGGCGCTCGGGGCCGGGGCGGCGTTCGCCGGGGTGGCGTCGGCCCTGGAGGCCGCTCGCCGATGATCGGGATCAAGCGGAGGAGCGACTGGACCTTCAAGACCGCCGGGACGGGCGGCCTCGGGCTCGAGTTCGCCGCCGTGAACGGGGGCGTGATCGAGCTGTTCGATCCCTCCGGCAAGGAGATCGACTTCCATTTCGGCGCGGTGGGGGCGGGCCTCACCTACGGCTTCAAGCTGCCGTTCGTCGGCAAGCTGAACGTGCGCGTGAAGGACCATTCGGTAGGCGCCTCCCTGGCTCCCACCTTCTTCAAGAACGGTGGCGACGTCTACATCACCGACAGCTTCAAAGGCCAGGAGCTGAGCCCTTCCGACCTGCGAGGGGCCACGCTCTTCCTGGACGGGTCGCTGACCCTGATCGGCGGGGCGTCGGGCACGGCCATGCTGCTCGGGATCGACCCCATCCTGCTGGCGATGGCCATGTCCATGCCGGCGCTCCAGGCCGAAGCGCTGCCCTGGGTGGTCAGCCGCGCCCCCGCCGCCCTGATCATGGGCGGGGCCACGGCGGCCTTGCAGGTCGGCTTCGGCGCGGCCGTGTATGTCGGCTACCTGGGCTGAGACCGCCTACCCCTTGTGGAAGAACCCGTAGATCCGCGCCGCCAGCGCCTCGTTCACCCCCTCCACCTTGAGGAGGTCCGCCGCCGAGGCGCGGCTGACGCCGCGGGCTGAGCCGAAGGCGTGCAGCAACGCGCGCTTGCGGCCCGGGCCGACGCCTTCGATCTCGTCGAGTGGGTTCCTGGCCATGTCGAGCCTGCGCTTGGCCCGGTGGGTGCCGATGGCGAAGCGGTGGGCTTCGTCGCGCAGACGCTGGAGGTAGTAGAGGACCGGGCTCTTGGGCTCCAGCATGAAGGGGGCGGCGTGGCCTGGGAGGAAGAAGCGCTCCAGCCCCGCGTCGCGGTCCGGGCCCTTGGCGACGCCCACGCAGGCGATGTCGTGCAGGCCGAGGTCGCGCAGGATGGTGAGCGCCGCGTCGAGCTGGCCCTGGCCGCCGTCCACCAGCACGAGGTCGGGGCGGGGCGGGGTCTCGCCCGCCTCCTCCTCCTTCACCAGCCGGCCGAAGCGGCGCTTGAACACCTCGCGCATCATGCCGAAGTCGTCGCCGGGCGTGATCTCGTCGCCGCGGATGTTGAACTTCCGGTAGCTCCCCTTCTGGAAGCCCTCTGGCCCGGCCACCACCATGGCGCCCACCGCATTGGTCCCCATGATGTGGGAGTTGTCGTAGACCTCGATCCGCTCCGGGCTCCCCTCCAGCTTGAACGCCTCGCAGACGCCGGCGAGCAGCCTGGTCTGGGCCGAGCCTTCCGCCATGCGCCGGCCCAGCGCCTCGCGCGCATTGGTGAGCGCGTGGGAAACGAGCTCGCGCTTCTCGCCGCGCCTGGGCACGGCGATCTCCACCCGGTGGCCGGAGGTGACGCAGAGCGCGTCGGCGAGGAGGCGACAGTTCGGCAGGTCGTGGGACAGGAGGACGAGGCGGGGGGTGGGCTTGTCCTCGTAGAACTGGCCGAGGAAGGATTCGAGGATGGCGCCGCATTCGTCGACGAGCCCTTCCCCCTCGATGGGGGAAGGGTTGGGATGGGGGTGTTCGCGCGACG
>CAXUCS010000222.1:0-4739 GCA_964249365.1 uncultured Caulobacteraceae bacterium
ACTCAACGGTGCGGCTGGGCTGCGGGCGCTACGGCTGCCTCGGCGTGCCGGTGCTGCCGACGGCCTACGCCGACTACGAGCGCGTCATCGTGTACTCGCTCTTCGTGGTGTCGACGATCGGGCCGCCGGTGTCGGCCGCCAGGCGCGCATCCGTCGCCTGCTCGACCTCCGCGGTGATGTCGGTCTGCTCGCCGGAAAGGACGCACTCGCGGGCCAGCACCAGCTGACCAGGCACGGGCGAGGCGTGCTTCACCTGGTCCTGGGCGGTCGACACGAAGAGGGTCGTGCGGACCGCCAACTCCTGGGGCGTGATCTGGCCGTTGGAGATGTGGCTGAGGTAGCGGTTGGTCATTTCCCGCACGCC
Source organism: uncultured Caulobacteraceae bacterium (assembly GCA_964249365.1). Taxonomy (GTDB): domain Bacteria; phylum Pseudomonadota; class Alphaproteobacteria; order Caulobacterales; family Caulobacteraceae; genus CAHJWH01. The sequence continues at coordinate 365 of CAXUCS010000222.1, forward strand.
CACCACGGCGACCGCGGGGCCGCGCTCCGCCCGCTTGAGGTGGACCCACAGGGCGGCGTTGGAGGCGCCGAGCGCCCCCACGGCGATCGTCAGCAGCGGGACGGCCCCGGGCGCCCAGCTCCTCCAGCCCGCGGACCTGCGGGCCGCCTTCGGGGTCGCGGCAGGCTGAGGTGCGGCCTCGGGCTTCAGAGGCGATGGCGGCGTCGGCGCCGTGTTGAAGGGAGCGTCGTCGCTCATGCCAATCTCCTGGAAGAGGCCCATCCGCGGCGAGCGGAGGGCCAGCGGATCCACGTGGTCGCGGCGAAGACGACCGCGAAGGCTATGACGAGGAAGAGGTCCACGGGACGGCGGGAGGCTGGGGCGGCCGCCACGTAGTGGGTGAGGAAGGAACCCCATTCGTGGGCCGTCGCCAGCGGATCGGCCCGCACGATGAGGAAGGTCAGGAGCACGAACCCGGTGGCGCTGAGCGCCGCCGTCTCCACTACAAAGGCCAACCGAGCCAGACCGGCATGGGCGAGGCGGCGGAACGCGGCGAGGGTCTCGGCGGAGCGGACCATCACGCCGCCTCCGCCCGCTCGCCCGCCAGGAGCGTCGGCTCCGTGAGCCTTGGCTCTGTGAGCCTCGGCTCCTCGCCGTAGGCGACGCAGCGCACCGCCTCGTGCAGGGCCACGCCCGCCGCTCGGTAGTTCTGCACGGCGGCGAAGACTTGGGGCCGAGTGGAGTAGAGGGTGACCGAGTAGCGGTCGAGCACCAGCCGCCCGATGCAGCGGCCCTGCGGGCCCTGGATCATCAGCTCGCTGTATTCGCCTTCCGAGGTCTTCAGCGACTTGAGGAGCTGCATGCCGGCCTCGTCGATCGAGAGCCGGGTGTCGTTCCTGAGCTGGTCCAGAGCCTCAGGCTTGAGCCGGAGGATCACCTGCCAGTCGCTGTTCTCCAGGCAGGCGCGCGAGCCGGCCGTCTTGTAGTAGTCGTTGATCGACTGCGTGCCGGTAATGATGGCGCCGCCTTCCTTGCGGCAGCGGCGCGCGAAGCCTTCGATGAACTCGCCCGTGGCGCCGTCGCTTAGGAGCGCCCAGGCCTCGTCGATGATCAGCGCCTTCCGGAGCTCGCGCCCACCCTTCTTCATGCGCTGGCGCACGAGGAACATGACGGCGAGCACGATGACGGCGCGGAGATCCTTCTTGGTCTCCAGGTCGCTCATCTCGAACACGGTGTAGGGGTTGGTGATCTCCAGGGTCGCCGGGCCGTTGAAGAAGCGGCCGTAGGTCCCCCGGCTCGTGAACGCGGTGAGGGAGAGCGCGAGGTCCTCGCCGCGACGGCCGAACCGGAGCGGGCTCTCCCCGGCGGTCGTCTTCTCGCCGGAGCGGGCCTGCCCCTCGCGGGAGGCGCGCAGCGCCGCAGCCGCGGCCGCCCGATCGGGGTCGACGTCCTCCTGATCGTCGACGCTCGGCCGAGCGGCTTCGGGCGCGTCAGCCCAGAGCCCGAGCAACGCGTCGCGGACGTCGTCGATGCAACCGGCCTTGCCCTTCCGCTCCCAGACCGCGCCGACGCAGGTCTCGATCGCGCCGAGCTCCTCCGGGGTGGCCCGCGCCTGTCCCCGGCACATGGTCTCGATCTGCAGGACGATGTTGCGCTTGCATTCCGCCTCGTACTCACCCTCACGGCTCGCCAGCTCGTGGTCGGCCATGGAGAAGGGGTTCACGCAGACGTCGAGGTCGAGGCTGAACTGGATGAAGGCGCCGCCCTGCAGCTGGCAGGACGACATGAAGGAGCGGCCGTCGTCGATGACGAAGACCTCGGCGCCGGCTCCGCGGAGCGAGCAGGCCTTCTCCTGCATGAAGACCGACTTGCCGGAACCGGACGAGCCCACCACGGCGACGTTGTGGTTGCCCTCGGAGTTGCCGAAGTTGGACCAAGTGTAGGTCTGACCGCGCCGGCCGACCAGCAGCATGTGCGGTACGCCCGAGCCGAGGTATTCGCCCTGCATGGGCGCGATCCGCGAGGCCACCGTGGTCGGCATCTGGCGCAGGCGCCCGAAGCTCTTCAGGTCGGCGAAGAGGCCGCCGCCCATGTTCAGCGGCAGGCAGGCCAAGAGCGTCTGGACCTGGATGTCATCGTCGCGCTGCAGGCCGAAGCGCGAGGCGCGGAACACCGAGCGCAGCGACCGTTCCGCCCGCTCGGACTCGGCCACCGGCGAGATCGAGACGATGAAAAGGCCCATGTGGGAGAGGAGCGCGCCATCGGCCACATCCTCGGCGACGTTCGCCCAATCCTCCGCCTTCTTCCGCGTGTCCGGGAAGGCCTTGGCCAGCGGCGAGGTGGCGGCCTGGTCCGAGCGCATGCGCTTGAATTCGGTCGTCGACTTCGTCTTCGCGGTCGACCACGGCTGGAAGCACAGGCTGACAATCGTGCTGCCGACAAGACGCAGCTGGTCGTTGAAAATGTCGCCGAGCGTGCGCGACATCTGACCCTGGCTCCAGTCGTCAGGGTACTGGCGCACGCCGAAGCCCCGAAGTTCGAACTGGTCGTAAGCAGCCGTGAGCTCGCGCTCGTAAGGCTCCAGGCCCATGCGGTCGTCGAGCGAGCGGGCCTGGGTCAGGATCCGCTCCCGATAGACCGTGAAGGTCGTGTCGGACCGCAGGACCTGCTTGGCCAGCCACTGGCCGGGATCGTAGCTCGCCTCGGCGGCCAGCACACATCGCGAGGGGTTGAGGAGATCCTCCAGGAAGGCGATCAACCGGTCAGGCGTCACCACGCTCGAGGGCGTGTGGATGGTGCGGAGCGATGAGACGAACTTCTCCCGCGCCTCCACCAGGGTATCCTCGGCGGGGCTGCCGAGGCTGCCCGCGATCTCCACCGAGACGAAGATGCGGTAGTCGCGGAAGTAGAAGGGCGAGGACTTCGACGCCGAGGTCCAGACGGACTTCCTGAAGTGCTCACGCCGGTGCCGGGCGAGCTCCTCGTAGACCGGGCCGCCCGAAGCCCGCGCGCTCGCCCACTCGTCGATCGTGGCTCCGATCTTGGGCGAGGCCCAGCTGATCACCTGGCAGAAGGCGCCCTCCGGCAGGGCCTCGGTGAACAGCTCCGACAGGATGCGCGAGGTGGTCTCGTCCGCGCCGATCAACGGCACCAGCTCCAGGACGAAGCCGATCGTCTTCTTCTGCTCGTAGACGCCCTTGACCGGGTCCCAGCTCTGGTAGGGCAGGTAGTCGGAGAGGCCCGCGCGCTTGAACGCGCCGGTCGGCGCGCCGTGCGGGGGCGCCTCGCCCCAGAGCTTGGCCCCGAGGCGGGCGAAGCCCTCGCCCAACCGGCTCTGCAGCTCGTCGCGCTTCACGGGCGTCCCCCCGAGAGGGCGTTTGACGAGGCGGCCAGATCGGGGGCGCCCAACAGCTGGGGCCCGTCATCCAGCCCGGTGTTCGCAGCGAGGTGCGTCCGGGCTGATGGGGGCTCAACCGGAAGAGCGGGCGCCTCATCGCGCGTCTGCAGCTCCCGCGGCCGGCGCACCGACAGCTCGATGCGCCGGGTCAACGAGGGTCTGGGCGCGTACCAGCCCGCCCGGCGCATGACGGCGTAGACCTCGCCGCCGGTGTGGTAGTCGCCGGCCTGGTCGATCCAGGGCGCCACGGCCACCTTCATGACCTGGTCGCTCTGACGAACCGGAGCGCCGGCGAGCGCACCCGTGCTCCAGCCCCCCTGCCCCCAGAGTTTCGCCGGGATGGCCCCGTCGACAACGGGATCGGAGGCCATGCCGGCGCGCTGCGCGGGGTAGGAGCCCCGCGCCGGCATGTGGTCGATGTCGGTGATCGAGGCGCAGACGCCGCCCCGATCCACCGCGCAGGCCCAGGACCCCTTCACATTGCTTTGGCAGCCGCCGAGCGCGGCGGCGGACAGGGTCGCGAGGGACAAGACGAGGCCGGCGCGGGTCACGCGCGGGCCGCCTTCAGCCAAGGCCGCAGCTGTTCCAGCGACATCCAGCCGGCATTGGTCGCGCCGTCGGACCGGATGAGGGTCGGCGTGCCGCTGACGCCGTGAGCGCGGGCGAAGGCCGTGTTGGCCTCCACCGCCTCCAACGCCGCCTTGCAATCCCCGGGCGCCTGCACCTGGCCGCCAAAGTAGAGGCTGTCGGAGGCGGCCGCGCGGTCGTGGGCGCAAAGCGCCAGCTTGGCCTTGTCGAGGCTGTCGGCGCTGAGGAGCTGGACCGGGTACTCGGTGACCTGGATGTCCGGGGCGGTCTTCAGCTCCTCGAACAGCCGCCGGCAATAACCGCAGTTCAGGTCGGAGATCACCGAGACCTTCAGCGGCGCGCCGGGATGGTGGATGATCGCGTTCGCCGGCGGCAGGTCGAGCTTGATCGGGCCGAGGGTGGGCGCCGAAG
>CAXUCS010000223.1:0-4726 GCA_964249365.1 uncultured Caulobacteraceae bacterium
GCGTCTACGACCCGCTGTCGGCGCGGCTCGCCCAGGCGGCGGGCTTCGAGGCCGTGCACCTGACCGGCCTCGGCGCGGAAGCCGCCCAGCTCGCCGCGCCCGACCTCGGCCTCATGACCCTGACGGAGATCGCCTCCCACGCCGCGCGCATGGCGGACGCCATAGACATCCCGGTGATGGCCGACATCGACACGGGCTTCGGCGGCGTCCTGAACGTGCAGCGGACGATCCGGGAGATGGAGCGCGCCGGGGTCGCGGGCATCCATATCGAGGACCAGGCGCTGCCCAAACACTGCCCCCTGCTCGCCGGGCGTTCGGTGGTCTCGCGTGAGGCGGCGCTGGACCGGCTGAAGGCGGCGCTGGACGCGCGCACCGATCCCGACTTCGTCATCGCCGCCCGGTCGGACGGCGACGTCGTCTCCTTCGACGAGCTGACCGACCGCTGCAACCTCTACCTCCAGACCGGGGCGGACATGGCCATGCCGATCCTGATGTCGGTGGAGGGCGGGTCCTTCTTCGCCCTGCCGCCCGACGAGCAGATGGACTGGCACCGTCGGCTCGTGGCGGCCATCGAGGGACCGGTAATGGGCATGGGTTCGGGCCCGCCGCCGGGATACGCCGAGCGGGACATGGCGGCGGCGGGCTACCGCCTGATCATGTACTCGGCCACCGCGCTCGGCGTGGCGGCCAATGCGGTGGCGGCGCTCTTTGCGGACATGCGCGCCAAGGGCACGGACCAGGACTATATCGCCCGCAACCCCGGCCCCTACCACGATCCCTTGGAGCTGATGCGTGCGGCCCGGCTCGACGCCTTCGTCCAGGCCGAGCGCAACTACATGAGCGAGGCGGGCGCCTAGGGCGCGACCGCCTCGACGGGGCGGACCTCCCAGTCCGTCACCCACTCGCCGACGGTCTCCAGCGCCACCCGCTCCGGATCCTGGTAGTAGCGAGCCGCGACCTCCTCGATGTCGCCCATGTGGCGGATCGCCCAGGTGAAGATGTTCTGCTCGCGATCGGCGAAGGCGAAGAGCACCTCGAAGCCGTAGCGCTTGCGAACGACCACGATGCGCCGCCAGATCTCCAGGAAGGGCTCCCAACCCTGGGGCTTGATGGTGTAGCGACGTAGGAGCGTCGTGCCCTGCGGGTTGGCGGCGCCGCTGTCGTCCATGAGTCCACCTTCTCTCAAGATACGGCCATTAGGACGGCGCCGGGCGGACGACCAAGTCCATCATCCCGCGATGCACGCATTACTCGCTTGCGCTAAATCGACACCGCCGGTCCTCACCGCAGGACAGGTCACGACCGGCGCCAAGGCGCGGGCGCCCACCGGCAAGGGCCCGAGCGACGCCTGAGCGATCCTGTCGGCGGAGAGCGTCCAGGCGGGAGCGCGCCACACGCCTTCTACGCCGCACCTGCGCGGGTCCGAGGTCGTGGCGGGCTCGCGGGGAGCCGCCGGGGGCGCCGGCCTCTCCATACCGGCGACATGAGAACGGACCTTCGACCGGAGGTCGTATCGCCCGGCCATGCGCCACGTCCGAGCCGCCGGGGGGGGAGCGGCGCGATCATGACCCTTGAGGCTCTTTCTCGCCACCGACGCTTCGCCAAGGAGGCCAAGCGCACTTTCTGAGCATGATTTACACGGTAATAGCCACCACGCGGCGTGCACAAAGTCACCCGTCTCGGCTTAGCTGTGTGCGCCAGCTGCGACCTGCCGCCTAGTGAGCAGCCCGGGTTGCGCCGAATGAACTAATAAGAAGTTGGGGAGCGAGAAGTGAAGCTGCGAGCTGTTTTCCTCATGTCAGCGTCATGCTTGGGGCTGATGGGCGGGGTGGCGATGGCGGCGCAGGAAGCCGGTCAGACGCCTCCCCCTGCCGCCGGCGGCGCCGACGCCGGAGCCCAGACCGGCACGACCGGACCCGAGCACCCGGTCACTCCGAACACGACGCCGTCCGCCCAGAACCTGCGCTCCGCCGGGACGGGGCCCGAGGTCGGCGAGGTCGTGGTCACGGCCCGCCGGCGCCAGGAGAGCCTTTCCAAGGTGCCGATCTCGGTCAGCGTGCTGAGCAGCCAGTCCCTGGCGAAACAGTCGATCCACTCCGAGCAGGACCTACAGGCCGCCGTGCCCGGCCTCGTCATCAAACAGGGCGGCAGCAACAACGTCTTCAACTATGACATCCGCGGGCAGACCGTCGACAGCTACTCCAACTCGCCGCCGGCCGTTCTACCCTACATCAATGAGGCGCAGATCACGACATACAGCGCCTCGTCGTTCTACGATCTCCAAAGCATACAAGTGCTGAAGGGGCCGCAGGGCACCCTGTTCGGCCGCAACACCACGGGCGGCGCCGTGCTCTACCAGACGGGAATGCCCGGCGACACCTTCAGCGGTTACATGCACGGCCTGTACGGCGACTTCGGCAGCGGCCAGGTCGACGGCGCGGTGACCCTGCCGATCAACGACAAGGTGGCGTTGCGGCTCGCCGGCAACTACACGACCGGAGGCGCTTACGTCCACAACCTCTTCACCAACACCGAGGTCGGCGACAACCAGGACAAGTCGGGACGGGCGACCCTCATCGTCAAGCCCGTCGAACACCTCAAGAACACCTCCGTGTTCCAATACACCAAGGATGACGGCACGAACGTCCCGGGCGAGCTGTCCTCGGCCAACGCCTGCGGGGCGACGAGCAACGGCGCGCCGCTCTTCTCCAGCTACGCCTGTTTCTACAATCCGGCCAACCCGACGTTCCAGGCCCTGCTGAAGGCCGATCCGAAGCTGTTCGCGGGCGGGCTTGCGGCCTATCCCGGCTATCAGGCGAGCCTTGGCCCCTATAACGCCAGCATCAATTCGAGCCTCACGCACCACGCCATCGACTACTTCCTGATCAACACAACGGAATATCAGCTTAATCCCAACTTAGAAGTAAAGAACATCTTCACCTACAATCAGGCGAGCAAGCGCGACTTCGAGGACTTCGACGGTACGCCATATGGGATCTTCGAGGTGGCGCCGAACGGAGCGGGCGACATCTTCACCGCGCACCAGGTGTCGGACGAGCTGCAGCTCCAGGGCAAGCTCCTGGACAGTCGCCTGATCTATACCGTCGGCTTCTTCTACCTGGACGAACACGACACCAACCTGAACCTCGTCAACGTGCTGGACCTGGCGCCGATCGCGCCCCCGGTGGCCCAGGCGAACTACGCCTTCGCGGTCCGCGACGTTTCCCTGGCGGGCTTCGGCCAGGCGACCTACAGCCTGACCGACAAGCTCCACCTTACCGGCGGGGTGCGCTACTCGCAGGATCAGCAGCACGCCCACGACTACGCCGACTCCGTCTTCGGCGCAGCCCAGCAGCAGAGGACCGACAGCGACCCGAGCTGGAACGTCAGCCTGGACTACCAGCTGACCCCGCACCTTCTCCTGTACGCGACCACGCGAGGCAGCTGGCGTACGGGCGGCTTCAACGCCACCGCGGCGCCGCTGAACGCGACCGCCGCCGGCGGCGGCGACGAGTTCCTGCCGGAGACCACCGAGGACGTCGAAGTCGGGACCAAGTTCGACGGCCGGATAGGGGGCCGGCCCGTGACGGCCACCTTCGACGCCTACAACCAGTGGGTCCACAATGTTCAGCGTGCGAACTTCACGGTGATCGACGGCGCGCCGGGTCTCGTCACGGCCAATGTGCCCGAAGCGGAGGTCGATGGCCTGGAGGGCTCGCTGAACGGACGGCCGTTGGACTGGCTGGACCTCGGCGTGTCGGGCGCCTTCACCGACGCCCGGTTCACCTCGCCGAACACGATCGCGTTCGGCCAGCCGGTGCGCTACGGCCCCTACGGCGACGCGCCGAAGTGGACCGGCTCGATCTACGCCGAGGCGGACAAGTCCCTCCCGCAGGACGAGGGCTCGCTCTCGCTGCGGGCCGACGCTTACGGAACCACGGGCTTCTACTACTCAAACCTTGAGGAGACCGTGGAGCCGAACACGCGCATCCGGGGCTACGGCTTGCTGAACCTTCGCCTGTCGTGGGTGAACGTGATGAAGACCAACGTCACCGCCGCCGTCTTCGCCAAGAACGTGCTCGACAAGGAGTATTTCGTCGGAGGCCTCGCCACCTCCAACGTCTTCGGCGTCAACTCCGTCAGTCCGGCCCAGCCGCGCTTCGTCGGAGGCGAACTCCGTTACACCTTCTAGGGTCGCGGGCCAAATGGGGGCGACCGCGCCGGTGTGCCGCCGACCGGCCGAGACGCACGACACGCCCTCCTGAGGACGTTCCAAGGGACGGGTGAGCCGTTCGGAACCGGGGTCCAGATCGCAGGCGGCGCAGGGCGGATCATGTCCAACCCGACGGCCCCGCGAGCGACGGGACCTGGCGGCCGTTCATGCTTCGTGCCGTCGAAGACGCCGCCGAGGACGGTGAACGCCCGAGCACCATCCGCGGCGACCTGGAACGCCGCAACGGCGTGCTGAACAGCGAGCTCTGTGTCGGCCGGCTGGTCCGGGGGACGGTCGGTCGCCGTGACAGGCCGCGCGGTCTCTTCTAAGGGTCCGCAGGGGCGAGGTGTCTGCGCGGCCGCGCGCGCAGGGGAACGACGGTTGAGACGGGGAGGCCTGGTCCTGATCGCCCTGGCGGCGACCGTCCTGCCGGTGGTGGGCGACGCTGCGCCGCGCCGACCCGCCCTCCAGCCTCGTGCGGCCGTGAGGGGCGTGGCGGACCGGACGCTGCGC
>CAXUCS010000224.1:0-4718 GCA_964249365.1 uncultured Caulobacteraceae bacterium
GCGCCGAGCCGAGCTACAAGGTGTTCTCGTCGGCGGGTGACGAGGTGGTGGGCGCCGAGGCGCTCTGCGAGGCGGAGGAGCTCACGCGGCTGCGGAGCTACCTCGACCAGCAGCTGTCCGCCTTCTCCTCGGTGGTCGCCCGGCTCGCCAACCGGCTGCAGCGGCGGCTCATGGCCAAGCAGAACCGCGCCTGGAGCTTCGACCTGGAGGAAGGGGTGCTGGACGCCGCCCGCCTCACCCGCATCATCGTGGACCCCACCGCCCCCCTGTCGTTCAAGCAGGAGGAGGACGTGGACTTCCGCGATACGGTGGTCGGCCTCCTGATCGACAACTCGGGCTCCATGCGCGGGCGACCGATCATGGTGGCCGCGCTCTGCGCCGACATCCTGGCCCGCACGCTGGAGCGCTGCAGCGTGAAGACGGAGATCCTCGGCTTCACCACCCGCGCCTGGAAGGGCGGCCAGGCGCGGGACAACTGGATCAAGGCCGGCAAGCCGCCCGGGCCCGGCCGGCTGAACGACCTGCGCCACATCGTCTACAAGGCTGCCGACACGCCCTGGCGCCGCGCGCGCAGGAACCTTGGGCTGATGATGCGCGAGGGTCTCCTGAAGGAGAACATCGACGGGGAGGCCCTGGTCTGGGCGCACGGGCGCCTGCTCGGCCGCCCCGAAGCGCGCAAGATCCTGATGGTGATCTCCGACGGCGCGCCCGTGGACGACTCAACGCTCTCAGTGAATAGCGGCCACTACCTGGAGCGCCATCTCCGCGAGGTGATCGGCGAGATCGAGGCCAAAAGCCCGGTAGAGCTGATCGCCATCGGCATCGGCCATGACGTGACCCGCTACTACCGCCGTGCGGTCACCATCGTGGATGTCGAGCAGCTCGGCGGCGCCATGACCGAGAAGCTGGCGGAACTCTTCGACGAGGAGCCCCGGGCGATCTCGCGCTCCGTCGCCCCCTTCCAGCTCGGCCCCCACGACCCCGCGCGGCGGGGCCGGGCCCAGACCCTCTAGCCTTGCTTGCCTGGCGCTGACATCACCAGCGACCAGGTCGAATGCTGATTTCGCCGCCAAGCGCAACAACAAGAACGAACCCTAACCCCATGGCGAGGGGAAGCAGCACCGGCAGCCACAGACCAAGGAAGCCGCCAAGCCTCGCGGTCCCGATCGGGTCGCGATTTTCGTAGAAGACGGTCACGGGAACGCCGACGCGAGACGGTCCAAAACCATTCTGTCGATAGCGCAGTGTGCGACCGTCCTTGGTGCGGAAATCCACGAGAGGGTGGCCCGTGATCGTGTCGTGACCGCCGGGCGTGTCCGGTGCGGTTACACCCTGAGCGCGTTCCGCTGAGTTGAGGAAGCTGATCGTGCGCCAGCCCTGGTAGGCCGCCACTATGAGGGTGCATACGCCGACAAGCAGGAACAGCGCTGTGCCGATGCGGCCGCTCATGTCAGGCTTTCCCGCCATGCCCGCCTCTCAAGCCGCCCCTGATTTCGGCCACATGAAGCCGATCGAGGCGCTGGCCCCGACCGACGCCTGCAGGCCGGCATTCCAACCACGTGACAGCACCATGGCCTTGGGCCTAAGTGAAGGTCCGACCATTGAGAGTATGGGGTTCACGCTGTCGATTAAGGCAAGTGGATTGACGTTGATCAGCAGTCCCGACCCCGAGTATCCAATGAGGAGTCCGGCCCCGATGTCGATGGTGCAGCATACCCCGTGGAAATCCTCAGCGGTGAGATCGTCGTCTTGGCAGCCGTCCATGACATAGACGATGCCGTGGTTCCAAAACTGTTTTGGTGCACCGAACGCGGCGCCGCGTTCCGTGACGCCGTGCGGGTCCAGTATTCTCCCGATCTTAGGTATCCTCTCAGGCCGGCGCTGACGCCTACGCCGGCGGCTCCGTAATAGAAGCCTTTCGGAGGATCCGAGGGAGGGCTCAACACGACCTCGCCGCCGCTCCCCGCAAGAATCCGACTCCCAGGCCGCCCGTGCCGGACGTGACGAAGGCCCAGGCGCTCTTCTTGCGTATGCTTACCAGCTCTCCGAGCATCGCCGTCCAAACCCCGCCCGCTCAACCTAGCCAAGCTTCGAAGCACGGCCAAGATGAAGGCGACGTTGCCCGTAGAGGGCTGGTTCGAGCTTCGGATCAGGTCGGCTGGCGCAGGTCGGCGAGTCTCTGCTCGGCACGTTCGACGTAGCCGCCGACGAGGTCGGGGGCGATCACCTCGCCGAAACGGCCGGGCGCCTCGCGCAGGTAGGTCTGGAGCCCTGCCGGCGAGCTCCAGGCCTGTGACAGGTTGCGGCTGAGGAAGTGTTCGTCCGAGTAGACGGCGTGCACCATCTCCACGCTCGCGTCCGGCTCGGCCAGCGCCAGGCTCAGCGGCAGGCCCGCCAGCCGCTCCGGGTGGTGATGCTGAAGCCCCATGCTGCTGGCCAGATAGGAGCCGGGCAGCACGGTGTTGAGGTCCTGGCAGCTGAAGCCGGCCGCCATGAGGGTCGAGGGCAGGAAGGACTCGCACAGCACCAGGTCCTCCGACACCGTCCGCCGCGCCGCCTCCAGCTGGCGCGCCGCGAAGGCGTGCAGGAGGCTCTGGCGCGACGCCGCCACCACCGGGAAGTAGAAGTGGTAGACGAGGGGGAAGGCCTTGAGCGCCGGGGCGAAGAAGGGCCAGCCCTCCCGCGGGCGGTCGGCCGAATGGGGCAGGGGACTGTACTCCAGCCCGACCGCATCCGCCGCCCGATCGCCGGCGAGCAGGCTGTCGCACAGCCGGTCCATGTAGGCCGCGGCGTCCCGGGTGAAGTGGACGTCGAACTCCACCATTACATAATAGTTGTATTCGGGCCGCTGCCGCACGGCGCAGTACAGCGCCAAGTCGCCGAGCAGCCAGGCGTTGGCGTGCTGGCCGCTGCGCTGCGTCAGCCCCGCCGCGCGGAAGTCGCCCTCCCCCACCCAGACGGTGGACGGGTAGCGGGCGGTGATCTCCGTCCGCTCGTCCTCCAGCGCATCGGCGTCCAGGAGCGGGAAGAGGTCGTAGCACCGGCCGCCGTCGGGGCCGCCCAGCGCCCTCCAGAGATGGTCGAACTTGGCGTCGACCCGGTGGGAGCGGATCATCACCGCCACCCGGCTCCGCCCGGCCGGGCGCGCGAGCGGCGGCGGCACGAGATGGGGGATCGGCGGCCCCTGGTAGCCGCCGGCGAAGGCCCCGGTCCGCTCGGAAAACTCTCCAGAATGCAGCGCCTGGGTGATCATGTCCTCCAGCGTGACGCCAAGCGCGACGAAGTCGTCCACGATGCCCGGCGTCTCCGGCTCGCGGCCGAGCACGCTGCGGTAGACGGCCAGCACCTCGGCCGCCGTGATGGGCTGGGACACTGGACTCTCCACGCGGCTCGCCGCCCCCCCGCGCCCGCCGGCTGTATGGCGGAGCAGGCCGAACCCCACAAGGCGGCTCTCGGCGCTCAAGAACGGGCGGCGGCCCTTGCCGGGCGCGGCGTCGCTGCTAGGAAGCGCCCGTCTTCTCAGGTATCGCGCGAGACGCTCCCGCCCATGAAGCTCCTCGCCGGCAACTCCAATACCCGGCTCGCCCAGGCGATCGGGACCTACCTGGACCTGCCGCTGGCGCGGGCGCAGGTCAAGCGCTTCGCCGACAACGAGATCTTCCTCGTCATCGAGGAGAACGTGCGCGGCGAGGACGTCTTCATCATCCAGTCGACCGCCTTTCCGGCGAACGACCACCTGATGGAGCTCCTGATCTGCATCGACGCCCTGGTGCGGGCCTCGGCGCGTCGGATCACGGCGGTGACCCCCTACTTCGGCTACGCCCGCCAGGACCGGAAGACGGGGGGCCGCACGCCCATCTCCGCCAAGCTGGTCGCCAACCTGATCACGCGCGCAGGCGCGGACCGGGTGCTGACGCTTGACCTCCATGCCGGCCAGATCCAGGGCTTCTTCGACATCCCGACCGACAACCTGGTGGTCTTCCCCGTCATGGCGGAGGACATCAAGGAAGAATACGGAAAGGCTGCGCGCGAGCTGATGATCGTCTCGCCGGACGTGGGGGGCGTGGTGCGCGCCCGCCAGCTCGCCGATCGGTTGAACGCCGACCTCGCCATCGTGGACAAGCGCCGCCCGCGGCCGGGCGAGAGCGAGGTCATGAACATCATCGGAGAGGTGAAGGGGCGTCGCTGCGTGCTGTTCGACGACATCGTGGACACCGCCGGCACCCTCTGCAACGCCGCCGCGGCGCTGGCGGAACGCGGGGCGGAGAGCGTCTCGGCCTATGTCAGCCACGGGGTGATGAGCCGGCCCGCGGCCGAGCGGGTGAACGCTTCGGTGCTGACCGAGCTCGTGATGACCGACACCATCGACAACTCCGCCCTGACCGGGGACTGCCGCAAACTCCGGCGGGTCAGCGTGGCCCCGCTGATCGGTGAGGCGATCCGCCGTATCGCCAACGAGGAGAGCGTCTCTAAGCTCTTCGACTGAACCACTCCGCTCGCTGCCGGAGGCCCGGGGGGAGGGCCGGCGGCAACGAACGGTTAAGCATGCCGTCCTACGGTCGGGCGCAGACCCGGCCCAGCCAACCTCTTCTGCGTCGTCCGGAAGGTGTCCCCCATGTCCCGCGTCCGTTGCTTCAACAAGGCCGTACTCCTCGGAGCGGCGGCGGCCCTGGCCCTCGCCGCGGCCGTCCCCTCCGCCGCCCTGGCCTGGCCGTTCG
>CAXUCS010000225.1:0-4693 GCA_964249365.1 uncultured Caulobacteraceae bacterium
TGAACGGCCCGGTGTGGGCGTAGATGCTCGTCATATGGATGCTGGCCTTCAGCGCCCGCGGGTTGGTCCGCGCCGCATGGAGAAGGGTGCGCCAGACCTCCGCGCGCATGTCCGGGTGCTGGGTGCTCACGTTCCACAAGAAGCGCGCCAGCCGCTTGAGGTTGTGGCCGAAGCTCGTCCCGAGGAGCGCCCCGTTCGCCCCGGAGCAGTCGAGCTGGTCGACCGTGCGCCGGACCCGGTCGAAATAGACCTTGCTGTCGTAGATGCGCTCCACCACCGAGCGGTAGTCGCGCAGCACCTCGCCCCGCGGGCGCAGCGTATCGAAATTGAGGCCGGCGGTGGAGTGGTCCTGGGTGGCGCCGCCGACGTCCACGCCATGGCCGTCGTGCAGGCGGCCCTCGCGCTGCAGGCGGCGGGTCAGCTGGGTGTTGGGCAGGGCGTAGAGAAGCCCCACCATGCAGATGGAGATGGCGGCGTCCTCGATCAGCTCCACCATCACGTCGGCCCCGCCCTCCACCTCGTTGTCGAAGCCGACGATGAAGCCCGCGAGCACGAAGATGCCGAAGGACTGCACGATGCGCACCGTCTCGGCGATGTCGCGCTTCAGGTTCTGCTTCTTCTGCATCATGGCCAGCACCGCCGGGTCCGGGCTCTCGATTCCCATGAAGACGGCGAAGAACTTGGCGTCGCGGAGCAGTCCGAGCAGCTCCAGGTCCTCCGCCAGGTTCAGCGACGCTTCCGTGGCGAAGTCGAACGGGTAGCCGCGCGCCTTCTGCCATTCGACCAGCGCCGGCAGGAAGGCCTTCACCGCCTTCTTGTTGCCGATCAGGTTGTCGTCGGAGAACTCGATGGTGCCGCGGTAGCCGAGGTCGTACAGCCGCTGCAGCTCGGCCAGCATCTGCCCGTTGGTCTTGGTGCGGGGCTTCCTGCCATAGAGCTCGATGATGTCGCAGAACTCGCAGCGGAACGGGCAGCCGCGCGAGAACTGCACCGTCACTTCGGCATAGTGGGCGAAGTTCAGGAGGTCGAAGCGCGGGGTCGGCGACAGGGTGACGTCGACGCTGCCCATGGGCGACTCGAAGCGGCCCTCCCGGGCGCCGCCTTCCCACGCTTCGACGAACTGCGGCATGCAGCCCTCGGCCTCGCCCATGACCAGGAAGTTGGCCCGCCCGTAGAGCTGCGGGCTGGAGCTGACGTCGGGGCCGCCGACCACGACGGGGAGGTCCAGGGCGCGCGCGCGCTCGATCAGGTCCAGGTGCGCGCGCTGCTGGGTCAGCATGCCGCCGACGAGCAGGAGGTCCGCCCAGCCGAGCATCGTTTCCAGCGTCTCGTCGCTCTCGACGTTGCAGTCGTGCAGCCGCACGTCCCAGTGATCCGGCAGCATGGCCGCGATGGTGATGAGGCCGAGCGAGGGGGCGGGATAGCGCGCGCCCACCAGCTGGCAGGCCGCCTTGTAGGCCCAGAAGGAGTCCCCGTTAAAGCGCGGGTTGACGATCAGAGCCTTGCACCCGGCCCGCTCTACAGCTCCGACGCTCATGCAACCTCCGCGCCGGCGGCTCGAGGCCGGCCGGCGCCGACAGCCTAGCCCGCGGGCCGCCGGATATCCAGGCGAGCCTCCTTCCCGGACGGACTTCGGGGCCGGCGCGGACGCTCTGTCGGTCAGACTGCGCTGCGAACCACCATCTCGGCGGCCTCGTCCACGGAACTCGACGCCGTGTCGACGATGAGGCGCGGCTCGGTCCACGGCTCGTAGGCATGATGGAGGATCGACTCCCAGGATGGCAGGACGTGGCCGGGGATGTCGGCCAGGCGATGCTCCACCCGCCGTCTATGTTCCTGGCGATCCGAGCAGATCATTCCCACATCCAGCATCCGGACCGACGCCCGCCGAGCAACTGCGCGCCATGCTGCGCGGCTCTCCTGAACCGGGTTCACGCAGTCGGCGATCACCCATCGACCGAGCGCAAGGTTCGAATCTGCTATGGCGTGCGCCACCGCGTAACCTGCAGCGCCCACCTCCGGATAGCCGTGGAGCGAGCGAAGTATCGCCTGCTCGATCACGTCCACGCGAAGCAACGCTCCTCCCAATCGAGCGGCGACAGCACGCGCCACCGTTGTCTTGCCTGTGCCGGGCAGACCCGAAAACACGATCATCATGCTTTGCCGTCCGCCGGAGCGTCGCCTTCCCTGATCGGCTGCCGCCTGATCATCAAGGTAGGAGAGCTTCCAGAACCCATCTGGAAAGCGAGTCTGGAGGTCCCCGGGTGCTTGGAGACGCGAGCAGGCTCGCTCCCCAGCAAGAGGTCAGTATCCGCCATCGTGCATCCTTCCTCATCCTGAGGAGCCCCCCGCAGGAGGCGTGTCGAAGCGCACATATCTTTCTCAGCCGTCTCTCAGCTCTCCACATCCAGCCTTCCGTAACCCCGCCGAATGACGATAGCGTTCGTCGCTCCATAGCGGGGCGGGAGACCAAGTCTTGTCGCGTGGCCTGATCGCCCGCCTTCCGATCGGCCCCCTGGCGTCGCGGCCCCGCCTGGCGGGGGCCATCGTCGCCGGCGGCCTGGCCGGCGCCGCCCTGGCCGTCCTGCCGACGCCGCTCGCGCCGAGCTCGCGCGCCATCCTGAGCTGGGACGCCGGCTGCCTGTGGTTCATCGCGGCCAGCCTCGCCGGCATGTCCGGCAGGCAGGCCCGCGACATCAGGACCAAGGCGTCGGAGCAGGACGACGGGCGCGGCATGATCCTCGCGCTGGTGCTGCTCGCCACGGCGGCGAGCCTGGCGGCCGCGGGCGTGGAGCTGTCGCTGGCCAAGCAGGACCACGGCCTCTCCAAGACGCTGCGGGTCGGCCTCGCCTTCTTCACCGTGGCGGCGTCCTGGTTCGTCGCCCAGCTCATCTTCGCCATCCACTACGCCCACGAATACTACACCGCGGCCTCCGGCGACCCGGCCTCGCCGGTCGCGGGCGGGCTGAAGTTCCCGGAAGGGGGCGAGCCGGACTACTGGGACTTCCTGCACTTCAGCGTGATCATCGGCGTGGCCGCCCAGACGGCCGACATCAGCTTCGCGTCGCGCAGGCTCCGGCGGATCGGGACGGTGCACAGCCTCCTGGCCTTCGGGTTCAACACGGTGGTGGTGGCGCTGGCGATCAACCTGTGGGCCGGCGTCTTCTGAGGTCCGGGGCGAGGTGCGCCCGCCCGGTCGGGCAAGCCCGGGGCGCACTGACAACGCCCCTTGTCTCCGCCGGCCATCCGGGCCACAGACGCCGAAAAGGGAGGCGCAAGAACAAGGATGACCGGCCGCGGTGACCGCCAGAGGTTGAGCGCCGGGGCGCTCGCCTGGTCGATGTTCGAAGGCGCCCGCAACCCCTTCGTGGTGCTGGTCACCATCTACGTCTTCATGCCCTACTTCTCCAGCGTGGTGGTCGGAGACCCCGTGCGCGGGCAGCAGGCGGTGGCGACCTACGGCCAGTGGTCCGGCCTGATCGTGGCGCTCACCGCCCCCTTCCTCGGCGCCGCGGTGGACGGGCTCGGGCGGCGCAAGCCGCTGCTGCTCGGCGTGGTCGCGCTGATGGTCCCGCTGACCTGGAGCCTGTGGTGGACGCGGCCGGACCACACGGGCCTGTCGGTGGGGGCGGTGATCGTGATCGCCGCGGCGGTGAACGTGCTGTTCGCCTACAGCGAGGTGCTGCACAACTCCATGCTGGTGCGCGCCGCCGGGGCGGAGCGGGCCCACCTGGCGTCGGGCCTGGCGCTGGCGCTCGGCAACCTCGTGTCCGTCTCGGTGCTGGTGTTCGTGCTCTGGGCCTTCGTGCTCCCGGCGAGCCTGCCGGGCTTCGTCCCCCACACGCCGTTGTTCGGCTTGAGCGTCGCGCAGCATGAGCCGTCGCGCATCGTGGCGCCGATCGCGGCGGCCATACTGGCGCTGGGCTCGATCCCGCTCTTCCTCCTCACCCCGGACGCGCCGCGTTCGGACCGGCCGCCGCTCCGCGCCTTCGCGGAGGGCGCGCGCTCGCTCGGGGCCATGCTCGGCCGGCTCAAGGGGCGGCGCGACGCCGCCGTCTTCCTCGGCTCGCGCATGCTCTACATCGACGCCATGACGGGCGTGCTCCTCTTCGCGGGCGTGTATGCGGGGGGCGTGATGCACTGGGGCGTGCTGCAGCTCCTGGCCTATGGCGTGATCCTGAGCGTGCTGGCGGTCGCCGGCGGGCTGCTCGGCGGGGTCATGGACCACCGGCTCGGGCCCCTGACGGCGGTGCGGATCGAGATCGGCGGCACCATCGTGGGCCTCCTCGCCCTGATCGGCATGGCGCCGGACCGCATCCTCTACGTCTGGCATGGCGACGCCGCCCACGCGGTCTGGGCCTCGCCGATGTTCAGGACCGCGCCCGAGCTGATCTATCTCGCCGTCGCCTCGGCCTGCTCCATCTTCATCACCGCCTCCTACGCCTCCAGCCGCACGCTCCTGACGCGCCTGACGCCCCCGGCCGAGACCGGGACCTTCTTCGGGCTCTACGCCCTGTCCGGCACCGCGACCGTGTGGATCGGCTCGGCGCTGGTGCTGGTCGCGACGGGCGTCACCCACACCCAGCAGGCGGGCTTCGCCGCGCTCGCCGTCCTGATGGCGCTCGGCTTCGCCGGCCTCCTCTTCGTGCGGGGCGGCGGGCGGCTGGAAGGCGCCGAGCCCCTCGCCTGGACC
>CAXUCS010000226.1:0-4679 GCA_964249365.1 uncultured Caulobacteraceae bacterium
CTCCGGCTGTTTGGTGGCAATCCTGGGCTTCGGGGTCATAGGGCGGGCCACCGCCGCTTCCGGGTTCTCGCCTCCTTTCTTGGCGCGAGAGACCCGTCGTGCGAGGGCGGCCTTGCGCGCTGCCTCAGTCACTGCAGCGTCACGACCTCCAGCCGGAACGTTGCGGGCCAACCCGAGCCGACGGACCTTGCCGATCACGGCGTTGCGGGTCAGCCCGCCG
Source organism: uncultured Caulobacteraceae bacterium (assembly GCA_964249365.1). GTDB lineage: Bacteria > Pseudomonadota > Alphaproteobacteria > Caulobacterales > Caulobacteraceae > CAHJWH01. The sequence continues at coordinate 221 of CAXUCS010000226.1, forward strand.
CCCATGACCTTGGCGATCTCGCCAGCGGACTCGCCAGCAAGCCATCTCCGCTCAAGGTTGGCCACGAGGTTCGGTGTCCAGGTGGAGGCCATCAGGCGGCATTCCTCAGCTGCTGTTGCGCGCCGTAGAGGGCGATGAGGGCGGCCTCGGTTCTCGGCAGATGCTTCCAAGACTTGCCCGCCAATAGTCTCTGGACCGCGGTGGGGCCTACACCGAGCCGCCGCGCGTCAGCGGCCGCACTGAGCTGCGGATTGCGCGCGTGCTGAAGAAGAATCTCTATGGCCTGTTCTTCCGCCAGCTTTGCCCGCCCGTTTAGCTGGCCTAGATGCGGCTTCCCTCCGGGGCGGTATCGACCCTTTGTCATCATGTCAGCGTTGTTCACCGCAGGCGTGCCTAGAAAGAGATGCTCTGGATTGATGCAAAGGCGATTGTCGCAGCGGTGGCAAACCACCATCCCGTCCGGGATAGGGCCAGTAAACAGTTCATAAGATAGGCGATGCGCCTTTCTGTTCTTGTTCTTTATAATCAGGATGCCATAGCCATAACAGTCGGGCTTACCCGACCACTCCCAGCAGCCGCTTTCAGCCGCCACGTATTTGGCAAGGATGCGCTCGCGGACTGGAGTTGCTGGATAGCCCATTATTGGCGCTCCTGCTTCGAACCGTAGAGAGCGATCAACGCTGCTTCCGCACGTCCATGGTCGCGCTTCAGCGGCCAGAACCCGGAGTGGCGCGGCAGTAGTTCAGAGGCGCGTTGGCGGGCAGCATCCTTGTCGGCAGGAACCGCGAGGCGGCGCTTCCAGACTGAGGGCTCCACAACGTCCATGCGGAGGAAGTGGGCTGCGCAGACGCCGCGGAGAGTTCCGTACTGGCGTCCGAAGCTGAAGGCTCCTACGGCCCCTTCCTGCGGGCGCGGGCCGACGCGTTCGATCAGAACGTCGAAGGCTTGTTCCTTCAGGAGTGCGTCGATGAGGCGGGCGAAGCCGTACTCGTCCACGCCCATGCGGCGGGTCTTGCCCTTGGCGAGGTTGATGATGGGCATGTCGTAGACGGCCAGAGTGTCGGCTGCGGCGTCGTAGAGAGCGAGCGCCCCCGTCAGGCCAGGGTCTATGCCTAGGATGGCGGGGGCGCCCATCGTCAGGCCGCCTTCCCGAACAGGGCCGGACGACCAGTCCGCTCAGCCACGTCGGTGACGATCTGCTTGAACACGGCCTGCCGGACGTGCTCGGCCCGATGCAGGGCCACGCCGAGATGGAGCGACCCTTCCGCCAGCTTCCAGCGCAGGAAAGCGTAGAGCTCGGTCGGCGCGTCCCCGAAGTAGACGGGTAGGCGCAGGAGGAACTTGGTCGGCACCTCCACGCCGCCGGTGGACGACCGGGCCTCCGTCTCCTCCGAATACTCGAAGTTCTCGTGCTCGGTTGCGGTCCGGACGGCCTTCTTGAAGTTGACCTTGCGGATGGCGTGCAGGTCGCGAACCGTGTCCAACAGGTCGGCGCCGGACGGGGCCGCCACGTCGGCCGCGTTCTCCTCCAGGAAGCAGGCGAAGTCGCGCTGGCCCACCAGCTTGCCGTGGACCGCCGTCCAGGTATTCCACTCTTCGGAGAAGGGGAGAGCGAGTGTGGCGCGGTGGAAGAGGTGGTTCGCCTCGCCGCTCTCCGCGCCGTCGCTGCCCTCGTGGTAGTCGATCAGCGCGACAATGCGGTTGGCCGCGATGTCGGCGAAGAGGGCGGTGTTGCTGGTTTTGAAGCCGTTGACGTAGTCGACGAGGCTGTCGACCGTCTGCAGCGTCACGTTCTGTCGGATATGGCCGGGCCGCCCGAAGTGGCGGTTGGGATCGGAGACATCCTCCTCCACCAAGTTGTCGGGCCGGAACAGGATGGTGCGGCCGCCGGGCGTCTCCAGGAGCGAAGGCGCGTGTGGCCCCCTCGCCTTCTCCGCCAGGTCGGCAATGGTCTGAGCTTCGGTGGTCAAGATTTGGCTCCTCTGCCCTCAAGGATTTCGCCGGTGCGCGGATCGACCGCGTCGCCGAACATTCGTGTTTGAGAGGGGTCCTCGCGCAGGAAGTCGCCTTCCAGGTCGGCGAAGAAGAGTGCGTCCGGCAGGTCCGCCTGCGGCCGCTTCGCCTTCAGCTCGGCCGAGACGATGACGGCGTTGTCGCCCTTGCCTTGCGGCTTGATCTTGAGCTTCAGCGTCAGCTCGCCGGCTTTCTCAGTGTCGAGAACCGCCTTGACGACCTGGGCCAACTCTTCGCTGGCCGCTTCGACTACTTTGCCCCGGCGTATGTCTCGGAGCACATCGGTAAAAGGCCTCAAGGCCAGCCTCCTATGTTCGACCACTCAAGCCGGGGTGGTCGGTCCGGGTCACTCGAAGGGGGTGGGGCCGCCGCCACGTTCATCGCGGGCGAACCCCGCAATCCTCTGACGAAGGCGACGAACCGCGAGGCAGAGTGCTCGCCAGGTTGCGGGCAGCCGCCCGCTTCTCTGCGGCTTTGGCGTCATACTCTCGCGCCTCCCGCTCAAGCCGTTCGATCGCCTCGTGGGGATGGAAGACGGCGTCTGTGATGTCCCGGCCGAAGGTGGCTACGAGCGCTGCCCAATGGCGCGCTTGCGGCCAGTGGCCTTGCTTCATGTTCTCGGCTGTCTTGAGGTGACAGCTGGCCGCGGACTGCACGTCCACGAGCGACATTGGCCTGAGGAAAGCGGCCAAGCGATCCCCCAAAGAGTAGTGTGGATTTCCCATGCTCTGAACCGCGACCCCGTTCATCTTGCGCCTCGTTCGGAGGCGGTCACGGGAGCGGCGCAATGAGAAAGGAAACCTGGAGCGCGGTCGGCAGGTTGTTGGAGGCCTCGCGAAACCAGGAAGACGTGGGATTGAAGATGAGCTTGGCGCGACATGCGCTGCGACTGGCGGAGAGGGTTCGGGTGGTTGCAGCCACCAGGCCCTTTCGCGTCGCCTGAAGAAGGTGGCCGACGCGGGGAAGCGCCGGCCGAGTGATCCGCGCCCGGGAAAATGGGCGCGGCAGAGATCAGGCCGCCGGCTGCTGCGCCGTAGACTTCTTGGCCAGCAGGTTGGCGACGGTCTGGTCGATCAGCATATCGGCGACGGGCGAGAACAGCTGCCCCTCTGGAATGTGCGAGAGCGCCGCGTTGGCCATGTCGTTCGCCACGGCTGGCAGGGCGGCTTCCGCGGCGTCGGCCGCTTGTTGCAGGGGCTGGATCACGGAGGGGGCCGCCGCTGTGATGGCTGGATGGGCTGAGGCTGAGAAGAAAGCCGCCACGCTCCTGAAGAACGGGCCGAGGTCGATGCGCATAGGTGAACTCCACGGCGGTGCTGAGAACCGCACCGCAGCCGCCGGGCCTGCGATGGGGCAATCTGTCGGTCGGAATCGGATGATCATGCGGGCCACGCAGCACGGTCATGACGCTGTCCCTCGCGAGCAAAGGTCATCCCAGAGCAGGCGATCCAGAGTGTCGGCAGTGAGCCCCGCAGCTTTAGCCGCGACCTTCAGGGATGCGCCGCGGGCTAGGGCTCGGCGACCGACTTGCAGACGTCCAGCGCGACTGAGCGGAACGAATAGGAAGCGCCTCATGAGCGTCCACCCCCCCCCGGCACAGATCAGGGTCGCCAATGCGGGTATGGAGGCGGCGGACACCTAGGCTTCCTCCGAGAAGCCGTGCTTAGCGGCGTGCTCGCGGGCGGGCTGGTCCCAGTAAAGCTCGATGCACCACTTAACAGCGTGAGCCGATCCGCTCAGGTAGCCAGAGGTGAAGGCGATGATCGCCAGCGCGATGGGAGCGAGATAGGCAATCACGGGCACACCGCCCGTCTGATCCGCCCCGGCGCCACCGATGCCCAGACCACAAGCCCCACGAGGGCGCCAATCTGACCGGCGAGCATCGGCCCCTGTTTGAGAGTCCGGGCGATGGCGGCGCGCATCATGCCCGCGCCGAGGAGAAAACAGACGGCGGAGAACGTCAGGGGCGCGAACTGGAGAGGCTGCGTACTCATGCGTCCGCCTCGGCAACATAGGTTGACATCATGCCGCGTGTAACCGCCGAATGACGGAGTCCCCTTGCCGAAAGGCACGCGTGGGTGTTGAACTTACCTCCAGAATGACAGCGCCCAGAAAGGGCGCGTCTGGGAGGTATCCGCGTGAAGAACGGCCCGTACGTGCCGCCTGTACCTGTGGAGCGGCCGAACCTACCGAAACCGGACATCGGACTTGTTATACTATCCGCCTGGATCGGCCAGGAAATGAGAACAGGAAGCCGGAAAGAGCAGGCCAGACTGCTGCGGAAGTTACATGGTTGCGCCGACGACTTGGAGAAGCTCGGTGGCGTCTGCCGGTTGCGAGCGGCCGACCGCCGGGCGGAGACGGAAATGGCGGCTCTGCGTACGTCCGGCGCGGCGATATTGCGAGCTTGGGCGGAGCTGTACGGGAGGATGTACCTGGAGGGGGA
>CAXUCS010000227.1:0-4660 GCA_964249365.1 uncultured Caulobacteraceae bacterium
TGTCGATGACGTGGTCGGCGGTGAGGATGGCCTCCTCGTCGTGCTCCACCACCAGGACCGAGTTGCCGAGGTCGCGCAGCTCCTTGAGCGAGGTCAGGAGGCGGGTGTTGTCCCGCTGGTGCAGCCCGATGCTGGGTTCGTCCAGCACGTACAGCACCCCGGTCAGCCCCGAGCCGATCTGGGAGGCCAGCCGGATGCGCTGGCTCTCCCCGCCCGACAGCGTGCCGGACGCGCGGCCCATGGCGAGGTAGTCGAGCCCCACCTCCACCAGGAAGCGCAGCCGGTCGTTGATCTCCTTCAGGATACGGCGCGCGATCTCCAGCTGCTTGGGGCTGAGCGTCGGCTCCAGCGCGGTGAACCAGGCGCGCGCGTCCTTGATGGACAGCGCCGAGACCTCCGCGATCGAGCGCGACAACAGCTTCACCGCCAGCGCCTCCGGCTTCAGGCGCGCTCCGTGGCAGGCCTCGCACGGCGTCTCGGACTGGTAGCGGCCGAGCTCCTCGCGCACCCAGGCGGAGTCGGTCTCGCGCCAGCGCCGCTCCAGGTTCGGCAGCACGCCCTCGAAGGGCTTGGAGACCTCGTACTTCCTCGCATTGTCGTCGTAGGAGAACTTCACCTTCTCCGAGCCCGTGCCCTTCAGCACCACCTTGCGCGCCGCCTCCGGCAGCTCGTACCAGGGCTTGTCCATCGAGAAGCCGTAGTGGCGGGCGAGCGCCTGCAGCGTCTGGGTGTAGAGCGGCGAGGGGCCCTTGGCCCAGGGCGCCACCGCCCCCTTGTGCAGGCTGCGCTCCTTGTCCGGGATCACCATGTCGGCGTCGAAGGTCAGCTTCTGGCCGAGCCCGTCGCACGCGGGGCACGCCCCCGCCGGGTTGTTGAAGGAGAAGAGGCGGGGCTCGATCTCGCTGATGGTGAAGCCCGACACCGGGCAGGCGAACTTCTCCGAGAACAGCATCCGGCGGGGCGCGGTCTCGCCCTCGCCCGGGTCCGCCCATTCGGCGACCGCGATGCCGTCGGCGAGCCTGAGCGCCTGCTCAAGGCTTTCGGACAGGCGCTGCTCCAGCCCCGCCTTCACCACGATGCGGTCCACCACCACGTCGATGTCGTGCTTGAACTTCTTGTCGAGCTTGGGCGCCTCCTCGATCAGGTAGAGCGTCCCGTCGATCTTCAGCCGCTGGAAGCCCTGGCGCTGCCAGTCGCCGATCTCCTTACGGTACTCGCCCTTGCGGTCGCGCACGACCGGCGCCAGCAGGTTCAGCCGCGTCCCTTCGGGGAGCGCCAGCACCTTGTCGACCATCTGGCTGACGGTCTGGCTCTCGATCGGCAGCCCCGTGACCGGGCTGTAGGGCACGCCCACCCGCGCCCAGAGGAGGCGCATGTAGTCGTGGATCTCCGTCACCGTGCCCACCGTGGAGCGCGGGTTCTTGCTGGTGGTCTTCTGCTCGATGGAGATGGCGGGCGAGAGGCCCTCGATCAGGTCGACGTCCGGCTTGCCCATCAGCTCCAGGAACTGGCGGGCGTAGGCGCTGAGGCTCTCCACATAGCGCCGCTGCCCCTCGGCGTAGATGGTGTCGAAGGCGAGGCTCGACTTGCCCGACCCAGACAGCCCCGTGAGCACCACGAGCTGGCCGCGGGGGATGTCGACATCGACCCCCTTCAGATTGTGCTCCCGCGCGCCACGCACGCGGATGAAGGCGCTGTCGTGTTCGGCCATGCGTTCGCGAGTCCGGGGGTGCGCCGGGCGGAGCGGCGCGATCCTCATATGTAGGGCGCGAGGGTAGCGCCGCAGGAGGAACGGAGCAAGAACTCAGCGTAGGCTGAGCGGCGGGCGCGAGGGGAGTTACGGTTTAACCTACCCCGCCATGTACGATTAGCTTCTGCCGCACCGCTTGCATTAAGGAAAAGTGTTTAGAAGCAGCGACTCGCTCACAACCAGGAATCACCGTACTCCATTTGCACGTTTCGAGGTTGAAGATGATCATCAATCAAAGGCGAGTTCGCAACATTGTAGCCCATCTAGGAGCACTCCCGACCAGCCAATCAATTCGCTGTGTGGTAGACGCCACCCCGGACCGCCTGACGCGAGCGGGCTTTGCAGCAGAGCCCGACATAGGTGATGCGGTACTGCCTCCCGCGGTGGGCAAGGTAAGTCGATTCAATTCAGACGGTAGCTTCCAAGTCCATCGCGATCTTCCTAAGGAGTCCCGGTATATTACAACGATCTCTTGGACTTGGAAACAATTCCGAGGCCGAGACGACTACGAGGAGATCACTGAAACCCGACCTATCTATCGAGACTGTTATCCAAGAACCCCAATAACGGCCCCATCGGTGGAGTTGGTGTTCGTCAGGATTCCGGCTGGAGAATTTCTTGTCTCACCTGAGTTGACATGGAACGACGCCTCACATGCTGAAATACAGCACGCTGTCAATCTGATGCTAGAGCTCTTTGGAGTCTGTGATGTTCGTACACAAGACCTCGCGACCATAGCTCCACCGGCCATACGGCGAGTTAATTGGAGCTTGCTTCCGGCCGGTCAGCATCCATGGTCGCGAGTACAGCAGCACGTCCAAGCAGCCGTTAGTAATCGCTCCACCCGGTATGCGAGTCCCGTGCTATACCGCCATGCACTGCTCGCTTCCAAAGCTCCTCCGGAAGTTTACGTTGGAACGGGTGGTTTCCGCGACTACGTAGCCTTTGTTTTTCCGAGTAGAAAAATTGCAGTCCTAGAAAGCACAAAGCCGGGCAATGCTACCTACGTCTTCGGCCTAAGTTGGGCGACAGTGTCGCAGCTGACAAAGGCTCAGGTCCTTGCGGGTAACTTACACCTCAGGCGGATAGTTCATGATCTAGCTTGGGAAGCCGCTATCAATCAGCTGCTTCCTGATCCCCTGCCCTAATTGCCTGAGCGGCTATTTTGCTCGGGTGCGTTAAGGAAGCTCCGGCGCTCGCTATGACCTTCGCCCTTGATTCGCCCGTGCCGCGCGACGGCTGTGGGGTGAAAGGGCGGAACGCGGAATGCATCCGTGCCTCATCCACCCAGCTCATCCCGGCCAAGGCCGGGATCCAGACGGTGCGCCTGAGGTCCGTGGCCAGGGCGCTGGGCAACCCTTCACCGTCGCGCTGCGGCCTGGGTCCCGGCCTTCGCCGGGATGAGCGGGGATGGGTCAGGTGTTGAGGGTGGCGTACAGGTCGGCCCAGTCCGGGTTGGCCTCTTCGATCAGGCGAAGCTTCCACAATCTCCGCCACTCTTTGATCTGACGTTCGCGGAGGAAGGCGGAGTGCCGGGTGTCGTGCGCCTCGTACCAGACGAGGCGGTCGCAGCCGTACTTCGCGGTGAAGCCGTGGCGAGCCTTGACCTTGTGCTCGTACACCCGGCGGCCGAGGTCGTCGGTGGAGCCGATATAGATCGTGCCGTTGCGGCGGCTCGCGACGATGTAGGTGTAGAACACGGCGGGGTAGGCTGGTCGTCGCGCTCGGGGGCGTCAAGCGGCGCCTAGTCGACCTCAGTCCTGTGCGCGACGGCTGAGAATGATGCGTGACCGCAGTCGTTCCATGTAGAGGTTCGGCTGGCTTAACCTGGGGAGGCACGGGGATGAAGACGAGGACGTTGCTGGCGATCGGATGTGTTGCGCTCGGGGCCACGGCTCCGGCTGCGGCGCAGGTCGTTGAGGCCCCGTCGGCGGACCGCATCTTCCCGTTCACGCCGGAGCGGGCAATCCGAGAGGGTGTGTCGGGGCAGGCGATCGTGCGCTGCCAAGTCCAACCGGACGGCTCGCTGAAAGGCTGTGCGGTCGTGTCGGAGGCGCCCGCCGGGCAAGCGTTCGGGATCGCATCGATCGTCGCGGCGCAGCGCCTCTTCAAGGCCAAGCCGCCGCAGGTCGGTGGGCAGCCCACCGTCGACGTGCCCTTCATCTGGAACGCCAGATAGGCAGGGCTCCACGGCAGAGCGCGCGGACGGAGCGGCGACGTGTCGGCTGGCCGGACAGGCGCTGGTCAGGCTACGACCTCGCCCACGGCGGCTCCGATCCGAAGGCGGAGCGGAACGAAACGACCGGGCAAACTCTGGAGGCAAAGGCGCCTGAATCCCTCCGAAAAGGCCCGGCATGAGCGTCCGACAGTTGGGTAGGATCGTCCTACAGGCGGTACCAGACCTAGAGTCGCCCAGGACCTCGCAGCGGCGGACACAACCCCCGTGCAGGTCCCGCCCCGGCGGGGGCGCGTAAGCGTAACAGGTGGTCTTTCTCATGCGTGCGTCCCAACGCGGGGGCGCCTCCATCCCCGCACGACGCCGCCCGCAGGTCACGGGCGGCTATACGCGGTTCAGCGGTGACCCTGGACGGCGGGGCGGGATCGACCTACCGCTGCCCGGGCGGAGACCGGCAGGACGGCGGCCCCTCCCACCACCGGACGAGGCGGCGTGACCATGAGCGACAGGACCAACCTCCAGCTGCGCTCGCTGATCACCTCGGCCGGGCGGCTGGAGCTCAGCCTGCAGCCCGCGCCCATCGCTGCGCTGGAGCCAGACGAGGTGCTGGTGGAGGTGCAGGCCGCGCCCATCAACCCCTCCGACCTCGGCGTCATGGTCGGTCCGGCGGACGCCGCCACCGCGGTCGGCCAGGGCGAGGGCGAGGGGCGCACCCTGGCCGCCGACCTCCGCCC
>CAXUCS010000228.1:0-4396 GCA_964249365.1 uncultured Caulobacteraceae bacterium
CATGGAGAAGCAGACGCCGCAGGAGCAGCAGGCCGACGTGGACCTCCACCGCGCGCTGGCCCGCGCCATCTGCGAGCACGACCCGCAGGGCGCGCAGGCCGCGGCCGCCCGCCTGGTCGGCGATCCGCCCAGCGCCTATCCGCGATGAGCCCGCGCGGACCGGCACGGTCTTGACATAAACACCCGCTAGGCCCACCGCCGCGACGGACCGGCCGCCCGTTGCGTGCGCCGCTTCCGTAGGGCCTCCGCGCGTCCCTGACGCGGCCCGCTCTGATGGACGAGAGATGGCCCTGCGCCTTTGCCTGATCCTGGCGTGCCTCCTGGCGGTCGGCGTTCGCGCGTCGGCGGAGCCGGCGCCCTTCGACCTGGCCGGGCCGGAGCTGGAGGTGCAGGTCACCCACGCCGGCGTGACCCTGCCGATCGCGGAAACGCCCAACCTCAGCGTGGGCGACGCCGTCGCGGTCCGCACCGACCTGCCGGCGGGCGAGACGGTCCACTACATGCTGGTCGCCGCCTTCCTGCGCGGCGCCACCAACCCGCCCCCGACCGACTGGTTCTACCGCGCCCAGACCTGGACGCCCAAGGGCCGCGACGGCCTGCACCTGACCGTGCCGGCCGGCGCCGAGCAGGTGGTGGTGTTCCTGGCGCCCCAGACCGGCGGCGACTTCCGCACCCTGGTGGACGCGGTGCGGGGGCGCCCCGGCGCCTTCGTGCGCGCGTCCCAGGACCTGAACCAGGCCGCGCTCGACCGCTCGCGGCTGGACGCCTTCCTGGCCGCGGTCAGGAAGGTCGACCCCACCGACCCGGACCGGCTGAAGACGGTCTCGCCGCTCTTGGCCCGCAGCCTGACGATCAAGCTCAACACGGACTGTTTCCAGAAGATGCCGGAACTCCAGGCTCCCTGCCTCATGCAGGGCCAGGACGCGCTGGTGCTGAACGACGGCCATTCCGCCTCCATCGTGGACGCCCTGACCAGCGGCCCCAGCGCCGACCTCGCGCTGCAGATCAGCGCCTCGCCTGTCGCGGGGCTCGGCCTCTACAGCCCCTATGTCGCGGCCGTGTTCGACATGGCGCGGATCATGGACAGCTTCCGCACCGCCCAGTACCAGTACATCCCGGCCCTGCCGCTGCAGCACGGCGGGAAGATCGGGCTCGTCCTGAACGCGCCGCCGTCCTTCCACCCGCCGCAGTCGGTGCTGGTGACGGCGCTTCCCGCCGTGGAGCCGCCGCAGTCGCCCCCGCTGGAGCCGGTCGATCCCAAGCAGGTCTTCTGCGCCGAGCGCACCGACCTCGTCCTGCCGGTCGAGGGCGCCCCCCTCGCCTATTCGACACGTTACGCCCACGACCTCACCCTTCGCGTGAAGACGAAGGACGGCCGGACGGTGGACCTGCCCGTCCACGCCGACGCGGAGAAGGGCGGCTTCATCGCCGACACCTCGGGCTTCCCTTCCGGCGAGTTCGGCGAGGCCATAGACGGCTCGCTGCACGGCTACTGGGGCTTCCAGCCCTTCGACGGTCCGGCCTTCCATCTCAGGAACGCCCGGCCCGGGCCCTGGCGGCTGGCGCCCGACGACGAGGCCGGGCTGATCGTGGGCCGCGACGACCCGGTCAAGCTGCAGGGCGACCAGGCCGCCTGCGTCCAGGGCGTGGCGCTGAAGGGGCCTGGCGAAGCGGTGCAGCCGGTGGACTGGAAGGCGGACGGGGCCGACGCGCTGGACGTCACCCTGCCGCTCGCCGACGCCCAGCCCGGACCCGTGACGCTCTTGGTGCGCCAGTACGGCATGAAGGACGCCGACAGCGTGGCGCTGCAGGCCTATGCCCAGGCCGGCAAGCTGGAGAGCTTCACCGTCCACGCCGGCGACACGACGGGCCTCCTGAAGGGAACGCGGCTGGACGAGGTGTCGGGGCTGACGCTGGACGGGGTCGGCTACCAGCCGGGCGCGCTCACCTCCGCCGGCGGCGCCGACGAGCTGGTGCTGAGCGCCGCCGACCCTTCGCAGATCGGCGACAAGCTCCGCCCCGGCCGCAACCTCACCGCCCGGGTCCAGCTCAAGGACGGGCGCAAGGTAAACCTCAAGTTGGCCGTCGGAACGCCGCGGCCGAGGGCGGTCCTCCTCGCCAAGAGCGTGCAGGATGCGCCGGCCACGGCCACCCCCGTCGCGGTGAAGCTCTCCGGGGCGGACCAGCTGCCCCAGGACGCCCGGCTGACCTTCTCCGTCCGTGCCGAGCCGCCGACCCGTTTCGACGACACAGCCGTGGTGGAGGTCGCAACGTCCGACGGCTCGGTCTCGACGCGGCTGACGCCGGGCGCCGGCCTGACGCTGGAGGACCCGAAGGTCGCGCTGGCGGCGCTGGACATCGGCAAGGCGCTCGGCCCGTCCGCCTACGGGCCGCTCCGCTTCCGGGTGGTGGTGGACGGCGACCCGGCCGACTGGCAGCCACTCGGCGAACTGGTGCGCCTGCCCGTGCTGCAGGGCGTCCACTGCCCCAAGGAGCCGGGGCGCCCCTGCCAGCTCGAGGGAGCCAACCTCTTCCTGATCGACTCGGTCGCGGACAACGCCGCCTTCGAGCACCCGGTGAAGGTGCCGGAGGGCTTCCCGGGCGACAGCCTGGCCGTGCCGCACCCCAGGTCCGGCCGGCTCTACCTGCGCCTCCACGACGACCCGCAGGTGGTGAACGAGGCCGTGGTGCCGGGCTGATCGGAAGTCTTTCTCGCGAGAGACTGAGCCACCCCTTCCCGCTTCGGACGAGCGCGACCTCTGCTCGCCGGACTTGCCGAGCCCCTCGCCGGCGCCGCATCAGACGCCATGGATCTGCCGACGAGCGACGGCGCCTTTGCGCCGATCGCCTCCTACACCCCGCCCTACGACACCGCGCCCTACCCGCGCGACGAACTGCTGCATGAGGTGTTCGCCGCGACGGCGGCGGCGCACCCCCATGCCTGCGCCCTGCGGCTCGCCACGCCCGATCCCGACGCCACCCGCAAGAGCGCCCTGAGCTATCAGGAGCTGCGCTGCCGCGCCGCGCAGTTCGCCCGCTACCTCGCAGGGCTCGGCGTGCGGCGTGGTGATCGGGTGGTGATCTGCCTGCCGCGCGGGCTGGACGCCTACATGGCCCTGCTCGGCGTGCTGGAGGTGGGCGCCGCCTATGTGCCGGTGGACTGGGCCACGCCCCAGGAGCGCGTCGACTACATCGCCGCGGAAAGCGAGGCCCATGCCGTGGTCACGACCGCCGAGCGCGCGGTGGAGTTCGCACCCGGGCCGCCCAACGTCATCGGCGTGGACGCCGCCATCGGCGACATCGCCGCCCTGCCGACCGACCCGCTCACCCGCGCCGAAACGGGCGGCGAGCCCGGCGACGCCGCCTATCTGATCTACACCTCAGGCTCGACCGGCCGGCCCAAGGGCGTGGTGATCCGCCACTCCAACGTCTGTTTCCAGATCCGCTCGGAAGCCTCGGTGCTGGGCGTCACGGCGGCCGACCGGGTCTACGCCGGCGCCTCGCTCGCCTTCGACATCTCGGTGGAGGAGATGTGGGCGGCCTTCCTGAACGGGGCGGAGCTGCTGGTCGGCTCCGAGCAGCTGGCCAAGGCCGGCCCGGACCTCGCCGCCACGCTGGAACGGGAGGGCGTCACCGTCTGGTGCCCCGTCCCGAGCCTGCTCGCCGTGCTCGACCAGGACGTGGCGAGCGCGCGCATCATCAATGTCGGCGGCGAGGCCTGCCCGCCCGAGCTGGTGCGCCGCTGGGCCCGGCCCGGCCGGCGCATGCTCAACACCTACGGCCCCACCGAGACCACCGTCACCGCCACCTGGACCGAGCTGCACCCGGGCCGGCCCGTCACCATCGGCACGCCGCTCCCCGGTTTCCTGGCCTGGGTCGTGGACGAGCATCTCATGCCCGTCGGCGCCGGTGCGGAGGGCGAGCTGGTGATCGGCGGCCCGGCCGTCAGCCCCGGCTATCTTCACCGCGAGGCGCTGACGGCGGAGAAGTTCGTGCCCGCGCCGTTTGTCGGGCCGGACGGCGCGCCCCACCGCATCTACCGCACCGGCGACCTCGTCCGCCTGACCGCGGCGGGCGAGATCGACTATCTCGGCCGCATCGACCTCCAGGTGAAGATCAGGGGCTACCGCGTCGAGCTCGGCGAGATCGAGGCGGCGGTGGCCGACGACCCCGCGATCGCCCAGGCGGTGGTGAACCTCTACCGCGAGGAGGATGGGAGCGAGCTCCTGGTCGCCTTCGTCACGCCCCGCGGCGGCTCCGAGGTCGACCTCGACCGGGTGCGCGCGAGCCTGGAGGCGCGGCTGCCCGCCTACATGCGCCCCTCCGCCTACGAGGTGCGGCGTTCGCTGCCGACGCTGATCTCCGGCAAGGTCAACCGCAAGGCGCTGGAGAAGCC
>CAXUCS010000228.1:4406-4657 GCA_964249365.1 uncultured Caulobacteraceae bacterium
CGCGCGAGCTCACGCCGCCGGCCACGCCGACCGAAGCCACCCTGCTCGACATCTGGCGCGAGACCCTTGCGCTCCAGGCGATCTCGGTCACCGACAACTTCTTCGACGAGCTCGGCGGCCATTCGCTGCGCGCCGCGCGCATGGTGTCGCTGGCGCGTAGCCGGCCCGGGCTCGCCGGCGTCTCGATCCAGGACCTCTACGCCGCGCCCACCATCCGCGCGCTCGCCGAACGGCTGGACGCGGCGTAGAGG
>CAXUCS010000229.1:0-4640 GCA_964249365.1 uncultured Caulobacteraceae bacterium
GCCGTGGGCGGCCTCCTGGTCGGCGCGCTGGCGCTGGCGAGCCCGCAGGTGCTGGCGGCGGGCCACGGGGCGCTCAGGCTGGACTGGCCGCTGCCGCTCGGCCTGAAGGCGCTGGCGATCCTGATCGGGCTGAAGCTCCTCGCGGCCATGGTGTCGCTGGGCTCGGGCTTCCGGGGCGGCCTTTTCTTCACCTCGCTGTTCGTCGGCAGCCTGGTCGGAAAGTTCTACGGCGTGGCGCTGGAGCGGGTCATGCCGGGCTTCGGGCTGGACGTCACCGCCTGCATGCTGGCCGGCATGGGGACGGTGGCGGTGGCCATCGTCGGCGGCCCGCTCACCATGGGCTTCCTGGTGCTGGAGACCACCGGCGACTTCACCCTGACCGGCGCGGTGCTGGCCGCCTGCGTCGCCTCCAGCCTGACGGTGCGCGAGGTGTTCGGCTATTCCTTCTCCACCTGGCGGCTCCACCTGCGCGGCGAGACCATCAGGAGCGCCGCAGATGTCGGCCTGATCCGCAGCCTGACCGTCGAGCGCATGATGAGGAAGGACGTCGCGACCATCGGGGAGGCCGCGACGGTCTTGGAGTTCCGCCGCCGCTACCCGCTCGGCTCGCGCAACAATGTGGTGGTGCTCGACCAGGAGGGCCGCTACCTCGGCCTCCTGCCGACGGCCGAAGCTTTCGCCGCCCATCTGGACGACGCCGCCGCCGTCACCCGTGTCGCCGACCTGGCCGGCCTCAAGGCCACCGCGCTCCTGCCGCACATGAACGTCAAAGAAGCCATGGACACCTTCGACCGGGCGGAAGCCGAGGTGCTGGCGGTCGTGGACGACCTGGAGACCAGGACGGTGGTCGGCCTCCTGAACGAGAGCTACGCCACCCGCCGCTACGCCGAGGCGCTCAACAACGCCAGCCGCGACGTGGTGGGCGAGGTGTGAGAGGGCCGGGGATAGGCCGGCGATGGTACGGCGGCCGCGGTCCACAAATCATTTCATAAGCCCCCCTGTCAGACGCCTACTATTAGTGCGCTGAGCCGGAACACCGCATTTTGTCACCTTGTTAATAGGCTCTTAAGACCGTAAAAGCGAGAGATGCAAAAAGGCTTGACTCTCGCCGAGTCGGCTCCGGAACGGAGACGGGACATGGCTCTAGAACGCGAGACTGAAACGTACATGAAGCTGTTGCAGAACGAGCTTACTGGTCAGGAGGGTCGATACGCATTGATCGCTTCAGATAGGCTTCTTGGTGTATTTGATAGCTATAATGACGCTCTTACGGCGGGCTACAAAGAGCAGCAGCTTAATCCTTTCTTAGTCAAGAAGATAGCGGCCGTCGAGTCTATAGCGTATTTCTCGCGAGAACTTGGCGAACAATGCATACAACCTGCCTAATCGGCCCGCGAGGACCGCTCCTACAAATTACGGTGACGGTTAGCCAAGCTCGTCAGCTTGCCTTAATGCAAGCAAAAGTACCTGTTCCGGCTCCGATGTTAGCCAGTCTACTCGTTGATACTGGCGCAGGATGTACATGTATCGATGATAGCATTATTACCGGTCTTCAGCTTCAGCCTACGGGAAGCACCCCTGTACATACGCCCTCCACCAATGGCGTACCTGTCACTCAACAATCCTACGATGTAGGTATGTTAATCACCGGTGTCGCGCCATCCGGGGGAGTTGCCGCTCACTACGTGTCTAATTTACCGGTTCTCGGGGCGAATTACAAAGCTCAGGGCATTGATGGATTGCTTGGGAGAGACATTCTGAAGATGGCACGCCTGACGTATTCAGGGCCTGATAATCTCGTCTTACTATCTTTATAAACAGTCATAATAATTCGCACGCACCGGCTATTGATCAAGCGTTAACCATACTTCTTGAGTGTTGCTTAAGCCTGTCCCGCGAGAGTCTACATGGACTCACCGGGACGAATGCATCATGGCCGCACGCGCGCCGACCCTCGCGAAAGCGCTTTCCGGCCCGGAAGCCTCCGCCGCCGACCTCATCCTGCACGGCGACTGCCTCCAGCTCCTCGCCACCCTGCCGGACCGGTCGGTCGATCTTGTCTTCGCCGACCCGCCCTACAACCTCCAGCTCGGCGGCGAGCTGCTGCGGCCTGACAACAGCAGGGTCGACGCGGTGGACGACGCGTGGGACCGGTTCGACAGCTTCGAGGCCTACGACCGCTTCACCCGGACTTGGCTCGGCGAATGCCGGCGCGTGCTGAAGGACGACGGCGCCCTCTGGGTCATCGGCAGCTATCACAACATCTTCCGCGTCGGCGCGGCGCTGCAGGACCTCGGCTTCTGGCTCCTGAACGATGTGGTGTGGCGCAAGACCAATCCCATGCCGAACTTCAAGGGCACGCGGCTCACCAACGCCCACGAGACGCTGATCTGGGCGGCGAAGTCCGCGGGCCAGCGCCGCTACACCTTCAACTACGACGCGCTCAAGGTCTTCAACGACGACACCCAGATGCGCAGCGACTGGACGCTCCCGCTCTGCACCGGCGAGGAGCGGCTGAAGGGCGCGGACGGCGCCAAGGCGCATCCGACCCAGAAGCCCGAGGCGCTGCTCCACCGCATCCTCCTCGCCTCCACCCGCCCGGGCGAGGTGGTGCTCGACCCCTTCTTCGGTACGGGCACGACGGGCGCGGCCGCGCGACGGCTCGGCCGTCGCTTCATCGGCATAGAGCGGGAAGCGGCCTATGTGGAGGCGGCGACACGGCGCATCGCCGAGGTGGTCCCGGTCGCGCCCGCCGAGCTGGCCGTCACCGGCTCCCGGCGCGCCGAGCCCCGCATCCCCTTCGGCATGATCCTGGAGGCGGGCCTGCTGCGCCCGGGCGACGAGCTCTGCTGCCCCAGGGGCCAGCGCACCGCACGGGTCCGCGCGGACGGCAGCCTGGTCGCCGGCGACCTCTCCGGCTCCATCCACAAGCTCGGCGCCCTGGTGGACGAGGCCGCGGCCTGCAACGGCTGGACCTTCTGGCACATGAAGACAGACCGCGGCCTGCAGCCCATCGACACCCTGCGCGCGGAGGTCAGGGCGGGGCTGGCGTAGCACCTCCCGGCCGACCCGGCGCCCCTTGCCTTGTGCTCATCGCCAGCATAAGTGTGTGCGACGGGGCGGTGACGGCTCATCCACTCCGCGCCACTAATGCTCAAACTGAGCACAAGGGAGGCCTGACATGCTGGCCCTCGCGCCGCGCACCACCCGCCGAATGGCGGACGCGGAAAGCCTGTACAGCCGCGTCCGCGGCGAGATCCCCCGCTTCGAGTGGTCGAGCTTCGCCGACGACGCGGTGGCGATCGAGCGGCTGAAGCGCGAGCGCGACGCCGTGGTGCTGGCGCACAACTACCAGACACCCGAGATCTTCCACGGCGTCGCCGACATCGTCGGCGACAGCCTGCTGCTGGCCCGCGAGGCGGAGAAGGCGGACGCCTCGGTGATCGTGCTGGCCGGCGTGCACTTTATGGCCGAGACGGCCAAGATCCTGAACCCCGGCAAGACCGTTCTGATCCCCGACGCCCGGGCCGGCTGCTCGCTCGCCGACAGCATCACCGCCGCCGACGTGCGCGCGCTCAAGGCCGCCCATCCCGGCGTCCCGGTCGTGACCTACGTCAACACCAGCGCCGAGGTGAAGGCGGAGACCGACGTCTGCTGCACCTCCGGCAACGCCAAGAAGGTCGTGGAGGCGGTGACGCGCGAGTGGGGCGTGGACCGGGTGATCATGATCCCCGACAAATACCTCGCCGCCAACATCTCGGCCGAGACCGGGATCGAGATGATCACCTGGGACGGCGCCTGCGAGGTGCACGAGCGCTTCACCCCCGCCGACATCGCCGACTACCGCGCCGCCATGCCGGGCGTGGTGGTGCTGGCTCACCCGGAGTGCCCGCCCGAGGTGGTGGCCGCGTCCGACTATGCGGGCTCCACCGCCGGCATGGCGGACTATGTGCGCGACCATCGGCCGGAGCGGGCGGTGATGATCACCGAATGCTCCATGGCCGACAACATCGCCGCCCTGAACCCGCAGACGAAGTTCCTGCGCCCCTGCAACCTCTGCCCGCACATGAAGCGGATCACGCTCGGCGGCATCCGCCGCTCGCTCGAGACCCTGACCACCGAGGTCGTCGTCGACCCCTCGGTCGCCGCCCGCGCCCGCACCGCGGTCGAGCGCATGCTGGCGATCTGAGAGCCGCCCCGTGACACAGCCTGTGGAGGGCGCGCCGCTCGTGGTCGGCGCCGGTGTGGCGGGGCTCAGCGCCGCGCTCCGCCTCGCCGAGCACGGGCCGGTGACGGTCCTGGCCGCAGCCGACCTCGGCCATGAGGCGGCCTCGGCCTGGGCGCAGGGCGGCGTCGCGGTCGCGGTCGGGGCGGACGACATGCCGGCCCTGCATGCGCAGGACACCCTGGCCGCCGGCGACGGCCTGTGCGTCCCCGAGGCGGCGGCGCGGATCACCGGCGAGGGGCCGCGCGCGGTGGAACGGCTGATCGCGCTCGGAGCGCGCTTCGACCGGGATGTAGGCGGACGGCTGAAGCTTGGGCTGGAGGCGGCCCACAGCCGTCGTCGCATCGTCCACGCCGGCGGGGACGGCACAGGGCGCGAGGTGCTGCGGACGCTCGTCGCCGCCGCCCGTGCGTCC
>CAXUCS010000230.1:0-4626 GCA_964249365.1 uncultured Caulobacteraceae bacterium
GGCGCGGGCTCGCCTCGCCCGCACTGAAGCTCGCCCAGTCGCGCCTGCGCTCGGCCCTGCAGGAGGTGCTGGCGGCCGCAGGCTATCCCGCCGCAGGTCGCGCCGCCCACGCGAACGGACCGGCGATGCTGCTGGTGCTCCTGGTGCTGGCGGTCGGCGCCACGGCCCTCTACGGTCCGCAGGCGGCATGCCTGGTGGAGCTGTTCCCGAGCCGGGTGCGCTATACCGCGCTCTCGCTGCCCTACCACATCGGCACAGGCTGGGTGGGCGGCTTCCTGCCGGCCACCGCCTACGCCATGGTGGCGGCGAGCGGGAACAGCTACGCCGGCCTATGGTACCCCACCATCGGCACGCTCCTGGCGATCGCCTGCGCGCTCCTGTTCCTGCCGGAGACCCGCGGACGCGACCTGGACGCCTGAGCGTCCGGCCGCCGGTCCTCAGCCGACGAAGGCGCGCTCCAGCACGAAGTCGCCCGGCTCGGAATTGGAGCCCTCCTTCATCCCCTGGTCCTCCAGGATGTGCGCCACGTCCTTGATCATGGCCATGGAGCCGCAGAGCATCACCCGGTCCGTCGCGGGGTCGAAGCGGGTCTGCTCCAGGTCGATGTCGCGGAAAAGCCTCGCAGAATGGATCAGGTCGGTCAGCCGGCCCCGCCGCTCGAAGGCCTCGCGGGTGACGGTGGGCAGGTAGCGGAGCTGCGCGCTCGCCACCTCGCCGAACACCTCGTCGGCGGGCAGCTCGCGCTCGAACAGCTCTCGGTAGGCGAGGTCCTTCACCTCCCGCACGCAGTGGGCGACCACCACCTGTTCGAAGGCGTCGTAGATGTCGGGGTCACGCGCCACCGACAACCAAGGCGCGAGACCGGTGCCGGTGCCGAGGAGGTATAGCCGCTTGCCGGGCTTGAGCGCGTCCAGCACGAGCGTGCCGACCGGCTTCTTGGCCATCAGGATCTGATCGCCGACCTCGATCCGCTGCAGCCGCGAGGTCAGCGGTCCGTCCGCCACCTTGATGGAGAAGAACTCCAGCTCCTCCGCATAGGAGGGGCTGGCGATGGAATAGGCCCGCAGCACCGGTTTGGCCCTCTCCCCGTCTTCCCTGACCTCGCCCGGCAGGCCGATCATCACGAACTCGCCGGAGCGGAAGCGGAAGCTCGCAGCGCGGGTGATGCCGAAGGAGAAGTACTGCGGCGTCCAATGCTTCACCCAGGTCACCGTCTCCACATGGTGGGCCTGGCTGACGACCTGCGGCCTAGGCGGCTTGGGGCCGTCCTGGGCGAGGACGGGTGGGCTCATGTCGTCCATCGGAGAAGGCGGTCCTGCGAAAAGCGTCTAGATGCCGCCGCCGACATCCTCGCCGGAGGCGGCGGGAGGGCGGGCGCGCGAGGTATGTATGCCGCACTCGGTCTTTTCGGAACCGGCCCAGCGCCCCGATCGCGCGGAGCCGCCCTCTTCGGTCGGCTTGGTGCACGGCCAGCAGCCCACCGACGCATAGCCGAACTCCACCAGCGGGTGGGGCGGCAGGGCGTGGAGGGCGGCGTAGGCGCCGAGCTCCGCCCGGCTCCAGCCGGCCAGCGGGTTGAACTTGGTCTTGCCCTCCGCCTCCTCCACCACCGGCAGGTGCAGGCGGGACGCGCCGTGGAAGCGCTTGCGCCCGGTGATCCAGGCGTCGAACCCGTTCAGCCCCAGGTCGAGCGGCGCGACCTTGCGCAGCGCGCAACAGGCGTCGGTGGAGGTCTTGTAGAGGTCGGCCCGGGGATCGCCCGTGGCGAGGTCGGCGTAGGCGGGGCGAAGGTCGCGCACGTCGGTCAAGCCCAATTCGGCGGCCAGACGCTTCCTGTAGTCCAGCGTCTGGGCGAACAGGTGGCCGGTGTCGAGGAAGAGCACGGGGGTGGACGGGTCGATTCGGCTCAGCATGTGGAGCAGCACCGCCGACTCCGACCCGAAGGAGGACACCAGGGCGATCCGACCAGGAAAGGCGGCGATCGCCGCTTGGAGGACATCGGGTGGCGGAACGTCGCGCAGACGCGCGTTGAGGCCCTGTACGTCCAGCGTCCGTGGAGCGGCTCCCGCGCGATCGGCGGGCAGTGTCGCCAGGGGCTTGAGGTCGGCTTCGTAGGGCATGGCTCAGCCCTCCCCAGAGCGTTCGGCGAAGGCGGGCGGGCGTGCGTCCGTCCCCCGCTGGTAGACGTGGCGGTAGCGGTTGGCGGCGCGGCCCCAGGTCTGCGGGTCGGAGCCGTCCGAGGGCTCGAAGGCGTCGAAGCCCGACCGCACCATGTCCTTGGCGAGGTCGCGCAGCACCTCGCCCACCGCCCTGACCTCGCCGGCGTAGCGGTAGCGCTCCCGCAGCAGCATGGCCGAGGAGAAGGCGCGTCCGTCCCGAAACTTCGGGAACTCCAGCGCGACGACGGCGACGCCCGGCAGGTCGGGCGCCAGCGTCCCCACGGCCTCGTCGGGCTTCAGCCTCACGCCCAGCCGCCGGCCTTGCGCCCGCAGCTCCCCTCCATCCGCCTGGAAACGGGGAAGGGAGACGATGACATCGCCGACGTTGGGCCCGGGCCGCTCCTCGTCGGCGAGGTGGGCGAAACCGTCCTCGGCCCAGACGAAGCGCCTGTCTCCGCCGTCGCCCGGTTCGGCCCTAATGAGCATCGGCATAGACCGCGGCCTTGAACGGCGCGAGGCCGACGCGCCGGTAGGTGTCGAGGAAGCGTTCGTCGCCCCGGCGCTCGCGCAGGTAGGCCTCCACTAGCGCGTCCACGGCCGGCGCGACCTGGTCGTAGCCGACCGCAGGGCCGAGCACGTCGCCGAGGCTCGCGTCCTCCGCTCCCGACCCGCCGAGCGTCAGCTGGTAGAACTCCTCGCCCTTCTTATCCACGCCGAGGATGCCGATGTGGCCGACGTGGTGGTGGCCGCAGGCGTTGATGCAGCCGCTGATCTTGATCTTCAGCTCGCCGATCCGTTCCGCCATGGCTGGCTCGGCGTAGCGGGACGCGATGGCCTGGGCCACCGGGATGGCCCGGGCGTTGGCCAGCGCGCAATAGTCCAGGCCCGGGCAGGCGATGATGTCGCTCGCCAGGCCGATGTTGGCGCTTGCGAGCCCGGCGGCCTGCAGCCCCGCGTGGACCGCCGGCAGGTCGTCCTGGCGCACGTGGGGCAGCACAAGGTTCTGCTCGTGGGTGACGCGGATGTCGTCGTGGCCGTAGCGCTCGGCGAGGTCGGCCAGGGCGTCCATCTGGTCGGACGAACAGTCCCCCGGCACCTCGCCCGGCGCCTTGAGCGAGACGTTCACAACCGCATAGCCCGCCGCCTTGTGGGGCAGCACATTGTTGCGGAGAAAGCGGGCCAGCGCCGGGCTGTCGCGGCGCGCGACCTCCAGCGCAGGGGATTGGGCCGTCGGCGCCTCGAACGAGATGGTGGAGAAGGCGCCGCGGATGCGGGCCAGCTCGGTATCGGGCAGGTCCACGGCGGCCTGGTCCATGGCCGCCCATTCCGCCTCCACCTCGCGGGCGAACGCCTCCGCGCCCAGCGCCGCCACCAGCACCTTGATGCGCGCCTTGTAGATGTTGTCCCGCCGGCCATGGCGGTTGTAGACGCGCAGGATCGCCGACAGGTAGCTGAGCAGGCTCGCCGCAGGCAGGTGCTCGCGGATGGTCGTGCCGATGTAGGGGGTGCGGCCCATGCCGCCGCCCACCATCACCTCGAAGCCGAGCCGTCCGTCGCGGCCGCGCCGCAGGGAAAGGCCGATGTCGTGGACCTTGGCCGCCGTGCGGTCGTGAGGCGAGGCGGTCACCGCGATCTTGAACTTGCGCGGCAGGTAGCTGAACTCGGGGTGCAGGGTGGACCACTGCCGGATGGCCTCGCACCAGACGCGCGGGTCGTCCACCTCCTCCGCCGTCGCGCCGGCGTAGGGGTCGCTGGTGGTGTTGCGGATGCAGTTGCCGCTGGTCTGAATGGCATGGAGGTCCACCGCCGCCAGGGCGTCCAGAACGTCGGGCGCATCCTCCAGCCGGATCCAGTTGAACTGGAGGTTGGTGCGGGTGGTGAAATGGCCATAGCCCTTGTCGAAGCGACGGCCCACGTCGGCGAGGCCGCGCAGCTGGCGCGTCGACAGCGACCCATAGGGGATCGCCACCCGCAGCATATAGGCGTGAAGCTGAAGGTAGAGGCCGTTCATCAGCCGCAGCGGCTTGAACTGGTCCTCCGTCAGCTCGCCGGACAGGCGGCGGGAGACCTGGTCGCGGAACTCCGCCGCGCGGTCCTGCAAGATGGAAGTGTCGATGGCGTCGTAGCGGTACATGCCGGGCCTACTTCCGCCGGATCAGGCCGAGGCGGCCGGAGGATCGCGCCCCGCCCGTGTGCGCGCGGACCGCCGCCACCGCCGGGCCGCCCTCGCCCTGCTTGCCCATATCGGGGTGGATGGTGGGCCCGAGCGCCCTCACCCGCTCGCGATAGGAGGTTGGGACGGGCAGTCCCTCCTCCAGCGCCAGGTCGATGTCGTTGGGGAAGATCTGGATCAGTCCACGGCGACGCGCCGGAGCCAGCGAACAGAAATCGATCTGCCAACGGTTGTGCGCTTGCACACCCGCCCAACGCTTTTCGAGTTCGTCGCGGGTGCGCGGCAGGCTGATGG
>CAXUCS010000231.1:0-4563 GCA_964249365.1 uncultured Caulobacteraceae bacterium
CTCCTGCGCGCACCGGTGCAGGCGCGGGCGGGCGAGCCGATCGGGTCGCCGCCCTTCCTGAGCGCGCGGGTGCTCGCCGACGGCCCGGGGCTCGGCTACCTGCGCCGAACCTGCGCGAATAGCCCGAACCGCTACGAACTCTGCCGCTTCGCCGACCGGCCCATGCACACCAGCGATCAGGTTCTCTGGTCCATCCGCCGCCGCACGGCCGTGTTCCTGGCCGACGATCGCGCCGGACGGTCGAGGATGGAGCAGGAGGACGCAACCTTCGCCCTCGCCGCCTCGCTCTCCGCCCCGCTGGCGGAGGGCCGGGCCGCGCTGGCCAATGCGCTGGAGCAATTCGTCGAGGTCGGGGTGACGGAGCCCCTCAAGCCGCAGAGCTTCTATGTACGCGACGGCTACTGGCGCAGGACCGTCCTGCCCCGCATCCTGCCGGACCGGCAGGGCTGCCTGCAGGCCTGTCCGCCACGGGTCGGCGTGCCGGCGGCCGCTTGGCTGGAGGGCGCAGGGCTGGCCTCCAGCCTCCTCCTTCTCCTCTGGCGCCTGACCCGGCCCGACGTCTGGAGCCTGCTGCGCGGACGGGGAGGGTCGGACGACCTTGCGCGCGCGCTGGCGGCGCTCGGGGTCGGCGCGAGCCTTCTTCTCATCAATGCGGCGGTGTGCGGTGCGCTCTCCGGCCCCTTCCCCCGCTATCAGGCGCGGCTGGTCTGGCTTGGGCCGATGATGGCGGGCCTGCTGGTCTCCGCCTGCGGCTGGAAGGGTGGAGGAGGCGGACATAAGGGCGGCGCGACAGGCACTTAGAGCATCCCTGCACTTCGCTTGACGCTCGGGTGAGGCGCCGCTAGGTTGCGCCAAGTTCAAGCGGACCGCGACGCTCCAACGCCGCGGTCGTTTTCGTGTCTGTAAGATGGCCGACCCGGAAGGTCCTCCAAGCGACGAAGCGCTCCAGCGCTTCGACCAACGGCTGGAGACCCTCGCCGCCGCTCAGAAGCGCGGGCCCGACCGGTTTGTCGGGGCGGAAGGCGGGGCCAGTGCGGGCTACCGCGTGCTGGGTGAGCTGATCGGCGGTCTCCTGTCCGGGCTCGGCCTCGGTTGGCTGTTCGACCGGTTCGCGCACACTGCACCGCTTGGCCTGATCGTCGGCGTCCTGATCGGGACGGCTGCGGCGGTCTATGTGGCGGTGAGGTCCGCCACCCGGATGTCGGCTAAGCCGGCGGCGACCAAGGGCGGCCCCGGCGACGGGGCCTGAGTTTTTGAGGGGCTGACGCGCATGGCCGCGCCAATGGAGCAGTTCGAGATCCACAGGATCGTCGCGCTGCCGACGATCGCGGGAGTGGACCTCTCGATCACCAACGTCACCCTGGCGATGGCCGGTGCGGCGGCGGTGCTGTGCGGCTTCTTCACCCTGGCGGCCAAGCCGGCGGTCGTGCCCGGGCGCCTGCAGAGCGTGGGCGAACTCCTGTTCGAGCTGATCGACGATCTCGCCCGGTCCATCATCGGCCACGAGTCCCGGCGCTACGTGCCGCTGGTGTTCACCCTCTTCGGCTTCATCGCCACCATGAACCTGCTCGGCATGTTCGTGGTGATCCCCACCGCCACCTCGCAGCTCGCGGTCACCGCCACCTTCGCCATCCTGACCATCGCCGTCGTGCTGGCGGTAGGCTTCGCCCGCAACGGCCTCGGCTTCTTCAAGCTGTTCGTGCCTTCCGGCGTGCCCTGGCCGCTCCTGTTCCTGATGGTGCCGATCGAGGTGATCTCCTTCCTGGTGCGCCCGCTGACGCTGGCGCTGCGGCTGTTCGGCAACATGATCGGCGGCCACGTGGTCCTGAACATCTTCGGCAGCTTCGTGGTCTCGCTGGCGCTCCTGGCGCTCGGCGGCGGGCTGGCGAGCCTGGCCTGGGCGGTCTCGGCGCTCTCGCTCGGCAGCGTGGTGGCGCTGATCGCGCTGGAGTTCATCGTGGCCTTCCTGCAGGCCTTCGTGTTCGCCGCTCTGGCCTGCGTCTACCTCAACGACGTCGTGAACCTCCACAGCCACTAGGGCTGGAGACAACTTCAACCTCCATCCATCCAAAGGGACCACTACAATGGACGTCACAGCCGCCAAGTACATCGGCGCGGGCCTGGCCATGATGGGCATGATCGGCGCCGGCATCGGCCTCGGCATCCTGTTCGGCAATTACCTGAGCGGCGCGATGCGCAATCCGTCCGCCGCCCCCGGCGAGCGCCCCATGCTCTTCCTCGGCATGGCGCTGACCGAAGCGCTCGGCATCTTCGCGCTCGTGATCGCCTTCCTGATCCTCTTCGTGAAGGTCTGAGCCCGCAGCGTTTCTCAAGAGGCCCCGCGGGATGCCGCAGCTCGACTTCGCCACCTGGCCCGGACAGATCGTCTGGGCGCTCGTCATCTTCGCCGTCCTGTACGGGGTGATGCACCGGGTCTTCCTGCCTCGGCTGCGCGGCAACTTGGAGACGCGGTCGAGCCGCATCGAAGGTGCGATGGCGGAGGCGCGGCGCCTGCGCGACGAGGCGCAAAGCCAGGCGGAGGTCGCCCGTGCGGAGACCGCGGAAGCGCAGTTCGCAGCGCAACGCACCGCCAGCGACGCCAAGGCCCGGGCTGCGGCCGAGGCGGCCCAGCGCAACGCGACGCTGGAAGCGGAGCTGAACGGCAGGCTGTCGGCCGCGGAAGGCCGCATCCGCGCCGCCCGCGACCAGGCCATGGGCCAGGTCGGCGGCATCGCCGCGGAGACGGCGGTGGCGCTCACCTTGAAGCTGACCGGCCGCGCGGCCGCGGGCGATGAACTCGCCCGGGCCGGAGCCGGAGGCGCCGGTCATGGCGCGGTTGGAGAATGCCGAACTCTGGGTCTTCGCAGGCCTCGTCCTGTTCTTCGTCCTTTTGGTCGCGCTCAGGGTGCCGAATGCGGCGGCCAGGGCGCTGGACGGTCGTGCGGCCAAGATCCAGGCGGCGCTGGACGAGGCCGAGCACCTGCGGGCGGAGGCCCGGGCCCTGCTCGACTCGTTGAAAAGCCGTCGGGTCGAGGC
Organism: uncultured Caulobacteraceae bacterium; assembly: GCA_964249365.1. Lineage (GTDB taxonomy): Bacteria > Pseudomonadota > Alphaproteobacteria > Caulobacterales > Caulobacteraceae > CAHJWH01. Next base: position 3,037 of record CAXUCS010000231.1, read on the forward strand.
GGAAGCCCAGGCCGCCCGGATGCTGCGTGATGCGCAAGCCGAGGCGAAGCGGCTGGAAGCGGAGGCGCGGGTCAAGCTGGAGGAGCAGATCGCGCGGCGCACCGCACTCGCGGACCGCCGCATCGCCCAGGCGGAGGCCCAGGCCGCCGCCGAGGTCAAGGCCGCCGCCGCCGAACTCGCCGCCCACATGGCCGAGGCCGTGCTGCGCGGCCGCCTGGAGGGCCTGTCCTCGGACCCGTTGGTGGACCGCGCGGTGACGCAGCTGGGTCAGCGGCTGCAGTAGCTGGCGCGCTAGGCCCCCGACATCGCCTCCTTGGGTGTCTGCGCATCCTCCACCCCTGCCTTCGCCCTGCCGGCCGGGCGGGCCGCGCCGAGCGTGTCGGCCATCTTGGCGCCGCGGTCGCCCATCCGCTTGGGATGGCCGTCGGTGGTGTCCACGGCGGTCTGGTGCTCGATCTCCGAATTGATCTCCGCCCCGAACAGCACAGCAATTACCGACACCCAGATCCAGGTCATGAAGCCGATCACCGCGCCGAGCGAGCCGTAGGTCTTGTCGTAGTGGCCGAAGTAGGCGACGTACTGTGAGAACAGGAGCGAGCTGACCAGCCAGAGCACGGCCGCCAGCGCGCTCCCCGCGCTGACCCAGGCCCACTTCTCCCGCTGCCGGCTCGGCCCGTAGCGGTAGAGCACCGCCAGCGCCCCCACCGTGACCAGCAGCAGCACCGGCCAGCGCAGCAGCGACAGCCCGCTGCCCTGATAGCCGATGAAGGCGAGCACGATGGGCGCCACGATCACCGCGCCCGCCGCGATCATGACGAACACCAGGCCGCCGAGCGTGAAGGCCAGCGAGACGAGGTTGAGGCCAAGGAAGTTGCGCTTCTCCCGCTCGTCGAAGGCGATGTTCAGTCCGACGAGCAGCGACTTCATCCCCGCGTTCGAACTCCAGAGCGACAGCAGCAGGCTGGTGGCGAAGGCGAAGCTCAGCCCGGAGTGCGCCGAGGAGGTCAGGCGGGTGAGCTGGTCGTCCACGAAGCCCAGCGACTCGGCGGGCAGGATGCCGGCCAGCAGCCGCACCTGCTCGTGCGCCTTCCCGGGATCGAAGAAGAGGCCATAGAGCGAGACGAAGGCGGTCATGGCGGGGAAGAGGGCCAGCAGCCCGAAGAAGGTCACGCCGCCCGCGACCTGGGTGATGTTGTCCCGGTTGAACTCGGTCCAGGCCCGCCAGAGGATGTCCTGCCATCCCCGTATCGGGATCTGGCCCGGGTGCTGGGCGTTTCGCCCGCGCCCGGGCTCCAGCGTCTCGGCCGACAGGGTCTCCACGTGGTGCCCAGGCTTGGGGTGCAGCTGCTGCTTGAGGAAGCTCCACTCGAAGGGCGCGTTCCGCCGCGGCCAGGCGAGGATCACGCCCGCGGCCAGGAACCATCCGAGCGCCTCCAGGCCGCCCCGCGGCGTGCGCCTGGGCGCCGCGGGGCGCGATCCGCCGCGCCCTGCCGTCCTGGCCTTCTTGCGTCCCTTGCGCGCCGGCGC